>CAYZDM010000610.1:0-2326 GCA_964476875.1 uncultured Sandaracinaceae bacterium
GAAGGCCAATGCGCCTCCGACTGCGGCGACTTGAGCGAATGTAGCGGCGCTTGCATCGACCTCTCGACCGATCTGAAGCACTGCGGTGCCTGTGGAAACGTCTGTGGCACCGGCTCTTCTTGCTTTGATGGCCAGTGCCAATGCGGCGACACCACCGTCTCCCTCGCCAACGACGTCCAGCCGATCTTCTCGGCAAACTGTGCATCGAGCGGTTGTCACGACGGGAATCGCCGGCCCGGCGGCCCAGGCGGAGGCGCAACGAGTCTCGATCTCACCGCGGCCAACGCGCGCCAAAGCCTGCTCGACACCACGACCCCGTGCGGCGACGTCCTTGTGCCGGGCGATCCCGGTTCGAGCGTCCTCGTCGGCAAGCTCGATGGCACCGAACTTTGCATGGGCAGCCTCATGCCCAAGGGCAACGGCTCTGTCACAGCCCAGGAGATCGATCTCATCGCCACCTGGGTGTGTCAGGGGGCCGAGGACAACTAGAGGGGCTAGCCGAAGCGCTTCCTGCCCCATAGCCAAGTCCCGTCCTGCCGTGTGCGCAGCTGTAGGATTTCAACGCACGCCAGATAGCCGATACGATCCACCCATAGGGTCGCGGGGGAACGCGACCCGTCATGGGGGACACGATGAATCGGATGGTGAGTGTGGCGGCCTTTGCGCTGCTGCTGGGTTCGGGCTGCTCGAGCGATAGCAGCGATGCTTGTGATCCGATTGCCCAGACTGGGTGTGATGAGAACCTGGTGTGTGAGGAAGTAGTCGAGGGAGGCACAGCGTGCTTCGCGCCCGTCGTCCTTCGCGGCAACGTCTTTGACCAAGTCGACGAGAGCGGCATCGCAGGGGCGACGGTCGTTGCACTGGATGCCAATCGCGCGCCGGCTAGCACGGTTGCCGTCACCGATCCCAGTGGCGACTACGAGATTCAAGTCGCCCGGCAGCGTGGCACCGATGGCAATCCGCAGGGCGGCGACGTCACCCTACGCGCCGACGCCGCAGGATACCAAACGTTTCCCGGCGGGATTCGGCAGGCACTTCCGATCGACGTGTCGAGCCCAGTCGAAGAAGACGGGCTGCTGGTAGTCGACACCCCGACGACCGACGTTGGCCTGATTGCACTTTCGTCAGGCGCGGGAACGAACCAGATTTTCGGCAACGTCGAGGTGCCAAGCGATAGCACCGGCGTGCTCGTCGTAGCCGAGACCACCGGCGGCACTCCCGAGGGCTTCACCGCCATCGCCGACCGCGACGGCGTCTACCGGATCTTCAATCTACCGGACGGCGACTTCTCGGTGCTCGGCTTCGCGCAAGGCGTGAACTATGGCGCCCAAGCAGCATCCGTCAGCGGTGGCGAAGAGACGCAAGTCGATCTCGCCATTGGCTCGGACGCACCGGGAACCGTGACCGGCAGCGTGCAGATCGTGAATCCGGGCGCTGGCAAGGGGACGTCGTACATCCTCGTCGTCGAGTCGACCTTTGATGAAACCTTGGCCCGCGGCGAGACACCGCCGGGGCTGAGGGCGCCCGAGGGAACGGACTTCGTCGACAGCGGCAGCTGGTCGATCGAAGGTGTGCCGGCCGGCAGCTACAAGGTTCTCGGGGCGTTCGAAAACGATCAGCTCGTGCGGGACCCCGACTTCGGGCAGGGCAACACCGAGATCGTTCGTGTCGACGTAGCGGCGGGTCAATCGGTCGAAGCGCCGAGCTTCAAGATCACCGGGTCGCTCGACGTGATCGCACCGGGCGCCGAGGGCGCCGAAGAGGTGAACAGCAACCCCGTATTCTCGTGGGTCGATGACAGCGGGGAGGCCCGCTACCACATCCAGGTGTTCGACACGTTTGGCGAAATGATCTGGGAAGACCCGAACATCCCCAGCTCGAGCGGAAGCGATCCAGAGGTGCCTTACGCCGGGCCGCCTCTCGACTCGGGGATGTACTACCAGTTCCGCGTGACCTCATTCGACACCAACAACCGGCCACTCTCGCGCACCGAAGACCTCAAAGGGGTCTTCTTCCTGCCGTAGGCCCGGGGCTCAGCTGATCCATGAACATGCGCGCGTGCTCGTCCATCAATCGGGGCGCCTAGGGCCGCGCGACAGGGCAGGCTATCCTAGGCGGCGATGGCAGCCGCAACACCCAAAGTCGAGCTCGTCTACGACCCCGACTGCCCGAACGTCGACCGCGCGCGCGAGCGGCTTCGCCAGGCCATCGGCGAGCGCGGCGAAGGTTTACCTTGGACCGAGTGGCGCAGCGATGATCCGGCGCTCCCTGACTACGCGCGAGGCCACGGCTCACCCACCATCCTGATCGACGAGCGCGACGTGGC
>CAYZDM010000611.1:0-2318 GCA_964476875.1 uncultured Sandaracinaceae bacterium
AAAGTGCTCAGACTTCGCCGACCATGAGCGTACGCCTGTACAACACCCTGAGGGGCCAGAAGGAACCTTTCGAGCCGGCTGAACCCAATCACGCCCGTATCTACGTATGCGGCCCGACGGTCTACGACTACGCGCACCTGGGCCATGCCCGCTGCTATGTGGTGTACGACGTTCTGGTTCGTCACCTTCGCGCCAACGGCATGAAGGTCACGTACGTGCGAAACGTGACAGATGTCGACGACAAGATTCTGAAACGCGCCGCCGAAACGGGCACGGAACCCACCGTGCTCGCCGCGCGCTTCGCGGATGCGTACTCCGAGGACATGCACCGGCTCGGCAACCTCGATCCTGACATCGAACCTCGCGTCAGCACGCATCTCGAGGACATCTTCGCGCTGGTCCAGCGACTGGTAGAGGGCGGCCACGCGTATGCCTCCGAGGGCGACGTGTATTTTTCGGTCGAGTCGTTCCCCGACTACGGCAAGCTCAGCCATCGTGACCTCGGGCAGATGAAACTCGGCGCAAGCGAGCGACTCGACGAGACGAAGGCTTCGCGCAAGCGACACCCGGCTGACTTCGCGTTGTGGAAGACGAGCGAGGACGGTGCGTGGGGCTGGGACAGTCCTTGGGGACGCGGTCGTCCCGGGTGGCATATCGAGTGCTCAGCAATGTCCATGAAGCATCTAGGTGATACGCTCGACCTGCACGGCGGTGGCTTGGACCTGGTGTTTCCGCACCACGAGAACGAGATCGCCCAGAGCGAGGCAGCCACAGGAAAGCCCTTTTCCCGCTGCTGGATGCACAACGGGTTTGTCGAGGTCGACAAAGAAAAGATGAGCAAGAGCCTCGGCAATTTCTTCACGGCCCGTGATCTTTTCGATCGCGTCGAGCCGGAAGCGATTCGCTACTTCATGATGACGGTACACTACCGCGCACCGCTCAGCCTCGATTGGACGCTCGACGAGGCCGGCAACGTTACCGGGTTTCCGCAGTTCGAGGAAGCGGAGCGACGGCTCGCCTATTTGTACAAGACCAAGCAGCGACTCGAGGGGCTTCCACCCAAGCGCGTGGTCGACGTGGACGCCCCCGCGCAGTCAGAGATCGCCGGCTTTGCGGATGCATTGCGCGAGTCGCTGGACGACGATCTCAACATGCCGGTCGCTTTGGCCAAGCTGGCCGACTTCCTCAAGTCGGTGAACGAGCTTTGTGACCAAGCGATGAAGAAGAAGGGCAAGGCCGCACGGAGCGCGGTGGACCAAGCGCGTGCCGGGTTCAGAGCGCTCGACGTCGAGCTGGGGATCGGACCAGAGCCGGCAGAGGCAATCCTGCTCCGGATTCGAGACCGACGCGCTGCGTCGCGAGGACTCGACGGTACCACGATTGAACAGCGGATCGCCGATCGCACAGAAGCCAGAAATTCCAAGGACTTCGCCGAGGCTGACCGGATCCGTGACGAGCTTGCCGCCCAAGGGGTAGACCTGCTGGATGGTGCTGAAGGTACCGGCTGGACCATCACGGGCTGATGAAATTATCAGGTGGTTGCCGCGGGTGGCCCCAGATTCGTTGACCGCCAGTCGTGCCGCGGGACCCGTATCTGTCCCTGAACTGCTCGGTGTGGCACATTGATAGTTCCTTGGAGCATCAAGCTTTGACGTCGAATGTCCCAAAGCCGCTGGCGGAAGGCACCCTGAGTGCGACGCCATTCGGACATGTGCTGCTGTCCATACAGAAGAAGGGGCTCTCGGGAACCCTCGCCATCTGGCCGGATGATGAGCGATCGGGGCAGGACCGAGTGCTGTTTCGGGCCGGCGCCCCGGCGCTCGGACGATTCCTCGACCCGGCGGCCGATCTAGAGCGTGGCATGCTCGGCCTCTTCCACCGCGGGGGGGCACCGTACGCGTTCTACGAAGCCGATTTGGTGGGCGACAGCCAAGGGGCGCTGCGCGGCCAAGTCGATGTCCTCTCTCTCATTGCGAGTGCCCTTCGTGGCGATGTGCCGAAAGACGCGATGGTCCGCGTGATCCGAAAGCTCGGGCTCGAACGGCAACGCGTGAAGAGGGGGGCACCGCTCGCGCGTCTTGCCCTGCAGTCGAACGAGATGGCGTTCGTCGAGTTGATGCGCGCGGAGCCGGCGACCGCCGCGATTCTCATCGAACAGTTCGGTGACCCAAAGCTCGCCCAACGCACGCTCTACCTTCTAGCTATCACGGAGTGCCTGGAGCCATACCGCCCCGTCTCGCAACAGAAGCTCAGAGCGGTCTCCCCGTCGCCGACCCGAGCACAACGAACGTCGTCTCCGCCCGCGGTTCGCAAGCCGG
>CAYZDM010000612.1:0-2316 GCA_964476875.1 uncultured Sandaracinaceae bacterium
CCTGTGTGTCGTCGATTTGGTTGGATAGGATCAGCAGCTGCTGCTCCGGTGTCCCAAGCATTCTCTCTGAGTGCGCTGCGTTCAGGACCGGGCCGATCGCGCAGCTCGGGCCAGTGGTCCCGTCCGAGAGGCAGTAAGGAGGCTGGGTGAGCCGGGTGGCCCAGGCTGCCTGCGCCAGGACCCCCAGGGCAGCGATGCTAAACGTCGTGCCGCTGTTGAGACCGAGGGCTGCGTCGTTCACGAACGTGGTGCGCGACCAGCGCTCCTCGTCGAGCACGTGGTGGAGGTTGAAGACCACTCCAAACCCTCCCGCTGAGCTTCCGTTGAAGTTGACTCGCAGCAGGTCTGGGCGGTAGCCCTCGGCGGTGCTCGCGTTCAGCTCGCTTCCAAGGATGTTGCGAAGGACACGGAGGGCCGTGCGAGCGTTGACCCCGCCGTACCGCTCCACGACGAGGTTACCTTCTGGCTCCGCCCGCGGGAAGACTTGGGTCTGGCCCCCGCCAGCAAACACATCCTGAGTGCAGTATGGAAGGAAGACCTTCGTCCAGTCCGCAAACGCATTGACAGCTGGATCCGGGTTGAATACCCCCGTTGGAAAGAACTCATCGTCGGTCGAGCTGAAGAGACTCGGTGAATTGGCTTCTACACCAAAACATTGAGAGTCGATCACGCAGACGCCCCCGCCCTGCAAGTGCGTCACGACGTTCGCGACCGAGCTTCCGGTCGGCGCCAACTGGATCCAGAACGTGTACGGGCTGCCGTCCCCGCACCGCGTACCCCAAACCGATTGATCGAGCTGAATCTGTGTCGGCACCCCCGGTGCTAGAGGCGTGAGCCCTTCCGGCTGCGTCTTGAGGAAGCTCACGCCTGGCAAGCTCCCGGGAGCGCAGAGGAGAGTAAGTGGACTCGTATCGGCGAGAGCCGAGCCTGCCATGCACTCGCTTTGCGCCCTCGCGCGGTCAATCGCCTGCGCAGGGAGAAGCCCAACGAAGAACTCGAGTAGTGAGCCGTTGAAGGGGCACACCGCCTCGATCACCGAACTGGCCTGCACGGCTGCGTTCGCGATGTCCGCTGCCACCGTGGCGCCGTCGCAATTGACATCGTCCAAGAGACAGTCTCGCTGCAGATTGTATGCGACATCGATGAAGGATGCGCTTTCTGAAAATGCGGTATCGAGACAGGTCTCGCCGACTGGAACCTGACCGCCGGAGACCGTGGAGAGAACCTTCGCGTGGGGCCCTCCATACACACGCGCCGCGAGGGTCGCGGCGTTGCCAACACATTCCTCGACGAGCCGCTCAGCGAGCCCGCTCGCGGTGAGCGCAGAGCCGTATCCGAGAGACTGCACGCCGCCATCACTGCAAGCGCCTGTAACGCTCGCTCGAAGTGCATTCGCGGCAGCGACCAACTCGGCTGCGGCCGGACTACAAGCGCTTCCTGTGCTCGCGTAGCAAAGCCGCGTCTCTTCGCTTGCTTCAACGAAGCACTGACTGAGCGCAGCACTAGCCATGCTTTCGCATTCGCTGCTTCCCAACCAAGCGAAACCGACCAGCCCAATCGCGGCTCCACCGACGCCGTCGACATCCACTCGAACGATGAAGGTCTGCGCCCCCGGGGAGAGGCCGAGCGCAATGGCGTCGAGATCGGCGGACGCGCTCGTCGCTCCTGCGAAATCGGTCTGTCCCACTGGGAGGAAGAGCGACGTGACATCAATTCCAGTAGCGCCCTGGTTCGTCTGAAGCTCCATCTCCACGAGGGAACTTGCGGTCAGCGCGGCCGGGAAGTCGACCGACGCGGTGAAGAGACCCGAAACGGGAATCGTCGAGCCGGACGCAGGCGCCGTGATGCTCGGCGGAAAGGGCACAGACGGATCGCAACTGATGCCGTACAGGTTGGGAAGCACCAACGCCACCACGGCGCTGAACAGAACCAGTTTGACTTGGGGGCGCATGCGACCTCCTACGAGAGTTGGGCATCTGGGGACGGTGAAGGTTCTGCAGCGACCAACGGAGCAGAAAACCGCGTCGGCATCGACGTTACCGACTTCTAAGGCGAATCTCAACCTTGGAAAGGGACCCGACTGATTCATTTCCCAAACAGGGGGTATTCTGGCTTTCGAACGGCCGGAGCGTGGGCTGGCGCGACCCTTGCTTGGAGCGGTCGCGGGCGAGGGACAGCAATGCGAGTGGACCTTCAAGATGATCGGCATCGTCTTGCGCGGTGAAGCGATCGTCGTCGATTGCCTCTTAGCCCTTGGGGACCACTTTGAGAGCCCAATTGCGCGTTGCCAAATGTTGTGTCGCGTGGCGCCGGAAC
>CAYZDM010000613.1:0-2314 GCA_964476875.1 uncultured Sandaracinaceae bacterium
AGTTGCTGGGCCAGGTCGGTGAATGCCTCGACCAGATCGGGCATGATGGATTCGAAGACCATCTGTACGTCTTCTTGGCTGTCGACCTCGCCGCCGGACTCCGAGGTGTCGCTGCTCCCGCAGGCGGCGGCGATGAGAAGGACGCCGCAAAACGAGATGAGTGAGAGATTGCGCATGGCTCTTGCCTTTCGTTCTTAGAGTTGCCGCCTGGCTGGCCTAGTCGGGCACGACGACGTAGTCCCGCGTCGTGAAATAACGGTTCCCATCTGGGTCGATCGCGATCATTCCGACGAGATGCGGACCGAGCTGAGGCTGGTCGCCTACGTAGAACGAGAGAAACGTAAAACCGAAGCTGTTGAGGTCCGCTTCGTTTCGATCGATCGTCGCTGGGTCGCCCAACGGATCCCAATCGTTGAACCAGAGGTACTCGGTGCCGTCCGGCGCGTTGCTGCACTCCGGGTGAACCTCCGGGAACGCCCCGCCCCTCGGTGGTTCTCCGCCATCGGTTGGCGCCAGCTCGAAGCACGCTATCAACTCGCCACTACCCGGCGTCACGGTGATGTCGATGGTCGTCGCGCGCTTGATGCCATCCGCGTCCGTCGCACTCGCGAAGATCGTCGTGCTCTCGGTTAGAGTCGCCGTCGGATTCGGCACGCTGGTGTCGCTGATGAGCTCCGGCGGAGCCCATTCGTAGGTGAAGGGCGCCGTGCCCCCGACCACGATGGCAGACAATTGGATCGTCTCCCCAGGGGCGATCGTCGTACGATCTGCGTCAATGGTGATCGCGAAAGGTACGCCCACCACGATATCGGCGACCACCACGAAGCCGTCGGCATCGGTGACCGTCACTTGGTACAGGATCGTGTCCGTGGGCGAAGCGATCGGGTTCGCAATGTCGGTCGCCGACAGGGTCGGATCCTCGGTCCACTCGTAGGTGAAGGGTGCCGCGCCGCCGGTGGCGAAGGTATCTAGCTGGGTCCGCCCGTCCGGCAGAGGCGTCGCGAATACTTCGACTTCGAACCCGATCGAGACAACGAACGTGCCCGTTCCCTTGTTGTTCTCCGCGTCGATGTAGGTGAAGTTGAACGGCTGGTTGTCCATCTGAGGTGCGTCAGCGGCCGCGCAGAGGGACCACGTCCGGGGGTCCCTCTCAGCCTCGAGATAGATGCCGTTGTACTCCGCATCCAACATCAGAGCGTCACCCCTCGCCCAAGCATCTCCGCAGGAATTCTCGAGCTCAACACACTCGCCCCGCGTCAAGTTGAGAACCGGGTCATCACAGACGACGTCCGGCGGCTGGTTGAAGAACTGACAGCCGAGGGAACCCGTCGCCAGGAGGCCAAGAGCCGCCAACCGAAGCATCCGAACCAGAGCGCTCATAACCATCTCCTCGAGGCAGTTGCAGCCAAGAATACCATCCGTGTGCTCAGATCCGCAAATGCCGATTTCCGCCTGGGGGCGCGCTAGTCGAGCGTTGAGAACGCTCGCATCTGCGTGACGGGCTGGGCCGTTGCCGCGAGCTCCCCTTAGCGGATGGCGTCGAGGCCCTATTGCAACCAGCCTTTGAAGAGCCAGAGGATGGGCACGGCGAACGGATAGGCGAGGGGGAGGTCAGATCGAAAGTGTACGTCCAGACGATGCGGGTGCCGCCGTTTCGTTTCAGTGCGAGGAACGGGACTCGAACCTGCACGCCCTAGGGCACTCGGACCTAAACGTACGCAAGGCTCCATGCTTTCGTCGAATCTATTGGGGAGAGATGCGTCAGCGGATGTCCTGAGAGGTAGTGAAAAGACGCATTCGGGACAAGATTTCCCAGAAGCATGCGACGTCGTGACGATGTCTAAAGTGCGCGCATGTGCGAGCCCTGTTCCTCGCACTGACGCGATTTCAGAGAGTTCGCGCGTGCGGGGAAGGAAACCTTCGAGGCCCCGAAGACCGCCAAGGTCACCCATCTCGTCGCTTCAAACGAATTTCCGGTGGCGCGGCCCGAGCGCGACCGCTAGTCGACGCTTCTCGATTGGGCTAGCATCGCGCCCAATGCGTTCCCTTACCTCTCTTCACGTGGCCGTCGGCGCGGCTGCAATCCTCTTTTCTTCAATCCTCGGGTGCGGCAGTGACTCCGGGGCCACGGCGGGCGCGGGCGGCACCGCGGGCAGCGGTGGTGCTGGCGGCTCCGGCGGCTCCGAGGCCAACCCGGACGAGCTCTTCGAGCCCGGCCCCTACGAAGTTGGCTACCGCGAGTTCCCGATCACCTACAGTGCAGCGGCCTCCGGCGACGACCGCGAGCTCCTCTTGCGCGTTTGGTATCCGGCCG
>CAYZDM010000614.1:0-2310 GCA_964476875.1 uncultured Sandaracinaceae bacterium
TTCGGGTGTCTGGACCAATGCCTTTTTAATGGCTGCCAGTTTCCCTTCCTGCTCCGAGCGAGTGCGCCCAAGCTGATCGAAAACCTCTAGCACCATGGCGGCCACCGCGAAACGCATCCTGGTGCTCAACGGGCCGAACCTAAACTTGTTGGGTACGCGCGAGCCTGACGTGTACGGCGCAACGACCCTCGACGACATCGAACGCGCGTTGGCCGACTTGGCCAAAGACTTGGGCGCCACGATTGAATGCCGGCAGTCTAATCAAGAAGGGCAACTGATCGATTGGCTGCATGACGCCCGCACTGCGTTCGACGGTGTGGTGATCAATCCCGGTGGCCTTACACACACGTCGGTCTCATTGCGCGACGGCATCTCCGCAACCGGTCTACCAACCGTCGAGGTACACGTTTCGAACACGCATGCGCGCGAATCATTTCGTCATCAGTCCATGACGGCCGCCGTGTGTATTGGTTCCGTGATTGGTTTCAGAAAGAACAGCTACGCGCTTGGCCTGCGCGCACTAATCGACTATCTGAACGCTGCCGGCTAGTCCTACGTCGCCGGAAGATCCTATGAAGCTAGACTTCGAACAACTCCGCGAACTCATTCGACTCCTCGACGAATCCAATCTCACCGAGATTGAAGTCGAGCACGATGACGACCGGATCCGAGTTCGACGCGATCCCGCCCCGGTCGTGGGCGCGGTGGCTGCGTCTTCGACGGGGGCCGCCAGCGCTGTGGATGCCGACGACGCCGAAGAACGCGACGGCGTCACTTACGTCACCTCTCCCTTCGTTGGAACGTTCTATCGCGCACCCTCTCCCGATGGAGAACCGTTCGTGGGGGAAGGCGATTCGGTCGTGCCGGGCCAAGTGCTTTGCATCGTCGAAGCCATGAAGCTCATGAACGAGATCGAATGTGAAATCGCCGGCACAATTGTCGAGGTGTGCGTCGAAAACGGCAAACCGGTGGAGTACGGCGACAGGCTTTTTCGAGTCGAGACCCGCTGAGCCGTGATCGAGAAAGTTCTAATTGCCAACCGGGGAGAGATCGCGCTTCGCGTGATTCGAACCTGCCGCGAACGCGGAATACGAACGGTCGCAGTACATAGCGAGATCGACGCCGAGGCACTTCACACCCGGCTCGCAGACGAGGCGATCTGCATCGGGCCCGCAGACGCAACGCGCAGCTACCTTCACATCCCCGCGATCATCGCCGCGGCGGAGGTGACCGGCGCCGACGCAGTGCACCCTGGCTACGGATTCCTGTCGGAGAACCCCGAGTTCGCGGAAACCTGTGCGCAGTGCGGACTCGAGTTCATCGGGCCGACACCCGATCAAATGCGACAGTGGGGCGACAAAGTCAGCGCGCGCGCGTTGGCCAAGTCTCTTGGCCTCCGAACGATCGAGGGGACAGAACTCATCGACGACATCGAGGACGCGATCAGAAAAGCGGAGTCACTCGGATTCCCGGTCTTGTTGAAGGCCTCGGGTGGGGGCGGTGGACGCGGGATGCACATCCTGCAATCAAAAGAGGAGCTGCGCGCTATCTTCGAGACGGCGCGCGCGGAGTCACGGGCTGCGTTCGGCAGCGATGCGCTCTATTTCGAGCGGTTCATCGATCGCCCGCGACACATCGAATTCCAGATTCTAGGCGACAAGCACGGCAACATTCACGTCCTCGGCGAGCGGGAGTGCTCGATACAGCGCCGCCATCAAAAGATCTTGGAGGAAGCCCCGAGCGTGGCGCTGACCGAAGAGGTCCGCAATGACATGTCCGCCACCATCCGTCGGGCGATGAGCGAGGCCGGATACATCTCGGCCGGCACACTCGAGTTCCTGCTCGACGAGGATGGCGAGTTGACGTTCCTTGAGATGAACCCGCGCATTCAGGTGGAGCACCCGGTCACCGAGCTGGTCATGGGCATCGACTTGGTCGATGAACAGATCCGAATCGCGGACGGGCACCGATTGGAGCTGCCGGCACGCCCGCTCTCCCCGCGAGGTCACGCCATAGAGTGTCGAATCAACGCCGAAGATCCGGACACGTTCGCGCCCTCGCCTGGGCTAATTACCGAGCTCCACATGGCAGGCGGAACGGGCGTCCGAGTCGACAGCGGGGTCTACGGCGGCGGGCGCGTCCCACCACACTATGACCCCTTGGTCGCCAAGCTCATCGTACATGCACCGACACGGGCTCAAGCGATCGCCAAGATGCGCCGAGCGCTCAGCGAGACCCTCATCGGCGGCATTCGAACCAACATTCCCCTTCATCAGAGGATTCTAGAGCACCCCGCTTTCGAGGAAGGTC
>CAYZDM010000615.1:0-2308 GCA_964476875.1 uncultured Sandaracinaceae bacterium
GCGCTGAGCAGATGTACACGATGCGTAGTTTGATCGATCGCGCGTGCGTCGACGCGCTCGGTTCACGTCCCGCTTTCCACGTCGTCAACACGGAGCGAACCGACTGACTTGGTACCTCGCTTGCAGGGGATCAGCGTGTGCAGAAGGTTTCCGTAGGATTTCCCCAGAAGACGCAAAACCGAGACGCAAAATCAGACCGCACGCGCAGATTTTGCGGACGCTCGAATGCACGAATGCGATCGGTTTATTGAAAGTGTTTTTCAACGACATTCCTTTGATTTTCGCTGGGAAATGTACAGAATCGCCAAGATTATTTCGGGTGGAGATTGGGTGAGAGTCATGAACATGCACAAGTCTTTGTTTATTCGTTTCGCGCTGACCAGCATGTTGGCGTTGTCTGTGGGAGCCATGGGTTGCAACAGCAGCACCGGTGGTGGTGGTAGCGGCGGCGACGGCGGCACCGGCGGCGGTGGCAGCGGCGGCGACGGCGGCACCGGCGGCACCGTACCAACCGAAGCGGTGACTGCGGACCCAGCTGCAGCAGCAAACTCTTGGGTCTTCACGGACAGCGTGGAAGTGACACTCACCCCGGACGACCCAGCTGCGACGATCTACTACACCACCGATTTGACCGACGTGCTCGATGAGGACGGCTTCGTCCAAGGCACGGAGTACACCGGGCCCATCACCATCACCGACACCACGGTCTTGAAGTTCCTTGCCGGAGTGGACGCAGGCGCAGGGGGCGCAGGTGGTGACGGCGGCGCGACGTACTCCGCGCAGCAGTTGGAAGGTTACGTCGACGCGACGGGCAATCCGATTCGCGCGCAATGGGGCAACAGCGGGCACGGCGACATCGCAGGCGAGCCCTGGCGTCATTGGGACGAGGACGGCGACGTGTCTAGCCGCTGTGCGAAGTGTCACGGTCCCCAGGCGGACGACGCCCCTGCACCCGACGTGGGCTTGCTAGAGTATCTGGCGACTGGTTCGAACACCCTTGCTTCACCGCTTCCGCTCGGTCTCGACTGCGTCAACTGCCACCAGACCTTCCCAACGATCTACTCGAATCTGGCGAAGTTCGGTCTCCCGGACGGCCAGCTCGAGCCCGTGCTGTTCCCCTCCGCCGAAGACGCGTCCCTCTATGGGCCGAGCAACATCTGTGTCAGCTGTCACCTCGGCCGCGAGTCCGGCAACACCGTGCAGGAAGAAATCGACGCGGATGACGGAGAAGGCCCTTACGGCTTCACGAACATTCATTACTACGCGGCAGCAGCCTCCTTCTTTGGAGGCGAGACCTATGGCGGCTACCAGTACCCCGCCGAGGAATACAGGCCGCGGAATACGTTCCCCTCGCATCCCGATACGGTCTCGACATGCGTGGGATGCCACATGACTAATTCCGAAGGGAACGAGATGCATACGTGGGTCCCGGCGGTCGATACGTGCATCAGCTGCCATGGCGGCACGAGCTTCGAAACCCTCGGCGGTTCGCCAATCACTAACTTCGACAACATCCAGGCGCTTGTCCCGCAGCTCTACGCGGCCATTCAGCTCTACGCGGCGGACGTGATCGGCACGCCCGTCCTGTATGATGGCGCTGCGTATCCCTACTGGTTCAACGACAACGGGATGGGCGCCAACTTCGGCAACCGTTACGAGAGCTTCGACGCAGAGCTCTTGCCGGCGGCGTACAACTACCAGGTCGGCCTCAAGGATCCGGCTGGCTTCATCCACAACGGAACCTATCTCAGCCAACTGTTCTACGACTCGATCGTGGCGCTCGGCGGCACACCTTCGGTCAACGTTCCCGGTCGCGGAGAGTACGAGATCGAAGGCGACGAGATCGGAACGATGGGGAAGTCGCAGCAGTGGCAGATCAGCGGCCATGGCGCGGCGGGAACCGAACCGTTCCGTCACTGGGACGGCGACTACGAGCCCGATGGCTACACGCCAAGCGGTATCTCGGCCTCGTGCACCAGGTGCCACAGCACGCCGGGCTTCACGGAGTACGCCATGGGCGTCGAGACGACCGGGACCCTGCCCACGACGACCGTGGACTGCTGGTCCTGTCACAACGAGTTCGATCTCTTCGACGATCCGTCGACGCGATACTCCGACCTCGTGAACAACCCGGCCCTCGAGCCGATCGTGTTCCCATCCGGCGACACCGCGACGTACAACAACGACAGCAACATGTGCATGGGTTGCCATCAGGGGCGCGCGTCCGGTCAGAGCGTGGCCAACGCGGACCCGAACACCGCCACGCAGTCGCCTACGGACTACCCGTCCTACGACTTCATCAACATCC
>CAYZDM010000616.1:0-2308 GCA_964476875.1 uncultured Sandaracinaceae bacterium
GCATCGGATCGATATCGAAGCGGGGGCGCTTGCCGAAGTACGACTCGATGTATCCGCGGAGGCCGGGGAGACGAGTGCTACCACCCGCAAGGAAAACCGCCTCGATATCGCGCGCTTTCAGGCTGGCTTGGGCTAGCACTTCGTCGCACATCGCGAAGGTGCGACGCACGAGGTCCAAGGTCAGTTGCTGAACTTCTTCGCGGGTGATCGGGATGATCCCGCAGCTTTCGGGGGCCGCCGGATCGACGCTTGGGATTGCGATCGCAGCTTGCTCCGATTCACTCAGCTCGCACTTGGCGAGCTCGCACGCGAGGACTAATCGGTCGAATGTCACCGCGTCGTTGCTGAGGTCCCAACCGTCGCGTGCGAGCGTCCGATCGGCCACGTGCAGCGCGATGGTGCGATCGACGTCGTCGCCGCCGAGATACGGGTCACCACCATGACCAACGACGCGAAACGGATAGCTACTGCAATCCACCACGGCGGCATCGAAGGTGCCACCGCCCAAGTCGTACACGAAGGCGTACTTCAAGCTGCTCCGGTTCAGGTATGCGAGCGCTGTGGCGATCGGCTCCTCGATGATACGCACGGTGGCGAAGTTCGCCTTCGAGACTGCGAGTGAAGTGGCATCACGACGTTGCTGGTCAAAGCCAACAGGGGCGGTCACGACGGCATGCACGTCGTCGACGGGGCACTTCGCAAGTGCACACAAGCCGCTGATGACGTTGGCGCCGACTTCGACGGGGCAGACCTTGCCAGCCCGTGTATTGAACACTGCCCAACCATCAGGTCCCTCGACGAGGTCGTATGGATAGTGGTCTCTGAACTGAGTCGTGTACGACGAATGCCAGCGAGCGCCGATGATGCGTTTCGCGGAGAGAATGGTGTTCTTCGGGTCCATCGCGCGACGGTTCCGCGCGGGCTTGCCGACCAGTAGCGACCCATTCGGCGGGTACGCCACTGCAGACGGCATCACGAAGCCCCCTCCCTGCATGGGGAGGGCTTCAAAGTTCCGCGCGACTACCGTGTTGGTAGTACCAAGATCGATTCCTACGGTCTTGCGCTTGCGGATAGGCATTGGCCGACCAACTGCTTGGGGTCTGACTAGGGTGACGTCCATAAGGGGGGTAGGACTCCAATGATTTCGAGGCCCATGCGATGGCCTCGTGGAAATAAGCAGGCTACGTGATCCGGAGGTCGCCTGCCACACTGAGTTCGCCGGCTGGACCGCTCGGCGTCCGTGTCCTAAAGTGAAACACGTTCTAGTTGGAGACTTCCATCGATGCCCGCGGACTTCCACAAGCTTCAGATAGCCGGAATCGTTCAAGAAACCCACGACACCCGCTCGTTCATCCTCGCCGTCCCCGAATCGCTTCGTGAGGATTTTCGCTATCGTGCCGGGCAGTTTCTTACGTTTGAGATCCCGTGGGATGACATGCAATTGCGCCGTTGCTACTCACTTTCGAGCGCACCGGAGACCGATTCGTGGCCCAAAGTCACCGTGAAACGAGTCGACGATGGACGGATCTCCAACTGGTTCAATGACCAACTCAAGGTCGGAGACTGGATTCTCGTGCAGCCTCCGGAAGGTCGCTTCTCGATGCGGTCGAACGAAGGAGATCACGGGATCGTCCTGCTTGGTGGCGGTAGCGGCGTCACACCGGTGCTCTCGATCCTCAAGTCCGCGCTACGGACCACAACCCGCGACGTGAAGCTCATCTACGCGAACCGCGATGAGCGTTCGATCATTTTCAAGGATGAGATCGACCTGTGGCTCGCGGAGTTCCCCGAGCGCCTTGAAGCCATTCATCACCTCGATAGCGACGCCGGCTTCATGTCGGTCGAGGACGTCAAGGAGCACATTCGGGGCTGGGAAGACGGGGAGTTCTTCGTGTGCGGCCCAACGGGGTACATGGACACGGTCGAAACGGCATTCAAAGCGGCCAACATCGACGCGGGACAAACGAAGTTCGAACGCTTCATCTCGCCGGTCGACCCAGACCGCAAGGAAGAGTCCGAGGCCGTGGTCCCCGAGCAATCCGACGACCAGATTCCGGAGTCGTTCACGATGTTGCTCGAAGGTCAGTCGCACGAGGTGCCCTACGTGAAGGGACTCACCCTGCTCGACTCGGCCGTGAAGGCAGGCCACAAGCCTCCGTCGTCCTGCGAGGACGGCTACTGCGGCTGCTGCATGGCGCACCTCAAGACAGGCAACGTCAACATGGCGAACCATGATGCACTCGAGCCGAGCGACATCGAACGCGGCTGGGTCCTCGCCTGCCAATCACGGCCCGCGAGCCAAGAGCCG
>CAYZDM010000617.1:0-2308 GCA_964476875.1 uncultured Sandaracinaceae bacterium
CATTGAACGCGCGGCCGACGCTGCCGCCGCGCAACTTCAGAACCTGCCGGATGGCTCCGAGATTTCCGTGGTCCTGTCGGGCAAGCCAGCACGCGTGTGGGTTCGGCGGCGAACGGAAGTCGCGATGGCAGAGAGTGTGTTCGACGAGATCGAACCGCGCTCCACGCGAGGGAACGCAATGTGCGAAGCTGTCAGGACAGCGGTGGAGCTGTTGCTCGAGAGCGAGTTGTCGGACCGGCGTTTGCTGATCCTGTCTGACTTTACCCCCGGGACGCGCGCGGATGAGTGCGAGTGGCCGACCCGCGGCATTCGAGTGGTGTTCGAGACCGTTTCCACGCCGAACCCAGACAACCGACGGATCGCTTCGGTCGAGGTGATTGGAGAGGCAGAGTCCGCAGAGGGGGTGCGACTCGACGTGGAGATCACAGGGACCCCCACCCGAGACGCCCAGAGGGTCCGACTTCGCCAGAAGGGACAAGATACTCACGAGGCCGCGGTGGAGGCGCGGGACGGCGAGGGAGAGGCTCATCTGGCCATTCCGGCCGGGTCATCGGACGCCGTGGTCGAGCTTCAGCTCGATCCCGATGATGTGCTGCCCGCCGACAACGTTCGCGGCGTCCTGTTGGGATCCGACACGATACACGTCCTGCTGGTCGACGGTGACCCGCATCCCGATCCCCGCAAACGGGAGACCGCGTTCCTGGCTCACGCACTTGGCGTCGCCGCTCGCATTGGCCGCTCATTCGCTGTGGAGACGCTGGACGCGCAAGACCTGTCGGAGAGCGCGATCATTCGGTCGGACGTCGTCGTTCTGGCCAACGCCGCCCTTGACGAGAAGTGGCTGCCTTTGATCCAAAGGTTCGTCGGCGGGGGCGGAAGCCTTTGGATCACCGCCGGCGATCGAATCAATCCGCGTGCATACGGAAGTGTGCTGCGTGAGCTTCTTCCCGGTCGTTACACCGCCACACGCATGGAAGAGCGGCCGGTGTCTCTCCAATCCACCGCCCTTCCCGAGCTCGGTCAGGCCAAGGTCCGCGGGCGGACGCCGATTGCCGAAACATCCCTCGGCGCGGTCGTGACCGCGCGATTCAGCGATGGTGCCCCGGCCTTGGTCGAGCATCGGTATCGCAGCGGTCGGGTGGCAATGTTTGCTACGACCGTCGATGACGCGTGGACCGATTTGCCCTACCAGCCGGTCTTCGTGCCGTTCGTGTTGGACACCCTCGGTCGATTGGCCGGACGCACCGACCACTCTGTCGAGCCCTACTCCGCTGTCTCCTTGCCCGGGTCGACCGCGAGTCAGCGAATTCAAGTCGTCACCCCGACCGGCCGAACGGTGGACCTCGCCTCAGCAGACCGAGTCTCTTTCCGCGACACCGGGGAGATCGGGGCCTATCGCGTGTTAGTGAACGGCGTCAACGGCGCCCGGTTCGCGTTTGTCGTGGACGCGCCACCCGAAGAGAGTGATCTCGTCAGTGAGGGGGCGCCTGAGCTGCAGAGCACGCTCGACGCGACGGCATCCGCCGAATCGCAAGGAGTCGAGCAGCCGCTCGCACCGTGGTTGCTTCTTCTGGCCGTCGCCCTGGTGTTCACCGAGCTGTGGTTGCGTCAGATACGTCGCAGGTGAACGACGCGCTCGATGCGGTTGATGTCGGGGTACACTGCGACGGACTCCCAAGCTGGACTGGCCGCCGCGAACTCGACGACCGACGCAGCCTGGCCCGCACCAATCTCGATCAGTAGCAGCCCGTCCCTCTCCGTGGCCGGAGCCGCCGCGGCCAACAAGGCTCTCACGACGTCGAGTCCGTCCTCTCCGGCCTCGAGCGCCAAGGCCGGCTCGTGTTCCCGCACCTCTTCTTGAAGTCCGGCCATCTCGGCGCGAGTGATGTAAGGTGGATTGGAAACGATGACGTCGTACTGCGCGCCGGCGTTCAGCAGGTCTGTACACTCAAAGTGAATGCGATCGGCGACCCCTAGCTGCTCCGCGTTGTGCGCAGCCACTTCGATTGCTGCTTGAGACATGTCGGTGGCGGTGACCTGGGCCAACGGGCGTTCGGCAGCGATGGTGATCGCGATGGCGCCGCTGCCGGTTCCGACGTCCAGCACCCGGCACGCAGAGTCCTGAGGGATGCATCGGAGCGCGTGCTCTACGAGCGTCTCTGTGTCCGGTCGTGGAATGAGCACGTCGGGCGTGACCTTGAATCGCCGCCCATAGAAGTCCCGATGTCCAAGAATGTAGGCGACCGGCTCGCGTTCTCGACGGCGGGCGACCAGCGGGCGGATCGCACTTCGCTCTTCGTCCACGAGC
>CAYZDM010000618.1:0-2307 GCA_964476875.1 uncultured Sandaracinaceae bacterium
GTCGATGAAGCGATCGGTTTGTTTGACCGTGCCATCGCCGACGGCGTCGATGTGTGCTTCGACATGTTCCCCTACCGATGTGGCGCGACACTTCTCAACACTCTGCTGCCCGAGTGGTTCATGGCTCGCATGCCTGGTGCGCTGCGTAGTCCCCTCGCTCGTGCACGGCTGAGGGTCGAGGCAGAGGTCGGGTTCCGCCTGGTGGGGTTTGGCTACCCCCAGATGCAGATCACCAATGCATGCTGCGACGAGTACGATGAGCACAACGGTCGGTTCCTTCCGGACATCGCGCAGCGGGTGGGCAAGTCCAACTTCGATACGATGCTCGACATCCTCGACAAGAGCAGTGTTCAGGCGCGCGGTCTGTTCCACGACTACTACAACGAAGAGATCATCGACCGCCTGATGCAACACCCGGCGGCGATCTTCGCTTCGGATTCCTGGCCGGAGCCTGGCGGGTATCAGAATCCAGCGGCGTACGGCACCTTCCCGAGATTCCTCCGAAACGCTCGCGACCGAGGGAGTCTCACGCTGGAGGCCGCCGTGCACAAGATGACCGGCTCGGCCGCCGATCGGTTCCGGCTGAAAGGGCGCGGACGTCTCGCCGAGGGGAACGCCGCGGATGTCGTGGTGTTCGACTGGAACGCCGTTCGAGATGGTGCGGACGCTTCTACCGACGCAGCCCCGTCCGGAATCGAGCGCGTCTTCCTGAACGGAGAGTCGATCCTAGACGAAGGCGAGGTTCGTGCCGTCCGAGGGATCGGGCAGTTGCTGCTCAGCTAGCGCGAAGGCCGAGCGTTTTCTGAAACGCGGGCTGACGCATCTTCCAGATACGGCCGCCGACCAGGCAGTGGTGGAAGCTCAGCGTTTGGTAGAACACGAGGAGCGGCAGCCCGATACTCACGAGCGGATCGTTGAAGCTGGCTTTGCACTATCTGGTCGAGAGGCCGTTTCTGCTCCTCAAGGACCGCATCCGGGATTAGAGGTCGGTTCGTTTGCGGGACCGTTCGTCTTTCTCTCGCATCGGGTCACACCGGGCAGTACCCTGGCCGGGTGGAAGACTTCATGCGGGAGGGCACGACGTGGCTCGGAATGATGCCCGAGACGCAGACGAACCTCATCCAGTCGTTCTTGGTGGTGTTGTTCTTCTTGCTGGTGCGTTCCGCAGTCCGCCGGGTGATTGTACGAAACGTCACCGATGTCAGGCAGCGGTATAGTTGGACCCGCGGGGTTACCTCTACGATCGGCATCTTGATTCTGATCTTCTTGGGCGTGATTTGGTTCGCGGGTCTCGAGCGGATCGCCACCTTTGCGGGCATCCTCGGCGCCGGCCTCGCCGTGGCCCTGCATGACACGATTGCAAACATCGCGGGGTTTCTCTTCATCATGCTGCGACGCCCCTTCGAGGTTGGGGATCGGATCGAGATCGAAGGGGTCGCCGGAGACGTGATCGACATTCGGCTGTTCCAGTTCAGCCTGTTGGAGATCGGCAATTGGGTGGACGCCGATCAAAGCACCGGGCGGATCGTGCAGGTGCCGAACGGGAAGGTGTTGCGAGCCACGACGGCGAGCTTCAACAAGGGCTTCGACTACATTTGGCACGAGATCCCCGTTCTCATCACGTTCGAAAGCAATTGGAAGAAGGCGAAGTCGATCCTCGAAGACACCGTCGATGAGGACACGTTCGTCGTCGGGGAAGAAGTCGAGCGCCAGGTGCGACGGTCGGCGTCACGCTATCTAATCTACGCGGGAAAGGTCACGCCAATTGTGTACACCACGGTGCGCGATAGCGGCATCCTGCTCACGGTGCGGTACATGACCAAGCCGAAGGCCCGTCGCGGGACTGAACAGCAGCTCTGGGAGCAGATCCTTGACCGCTTTGCCGCGAACGACGATATCGATCTGGCGTATCCCACGATTCGCTACTACGAGCAGGCTCCGTGAGTCAGCACCTTACTCGGACCGAGCCTCGCTTGTCGTACCAAGTCTTTGGGCAGCAGGGCCCTCGCGTCCTGTTCGTCATGGGGTTTGGGATGCCGGGCGCCGTCTGGGGGCCCCAGGTCGACGAGCTCCAGGTCGATCATCGTTGCGTCCACTACGACCATTTGAGCGTCGGCGAAAGCGACCGCGGGCCGTTCCTACGGACGATCCCATCGATGGCCGCCGACGCGGTTCGCATTCTGGACGATCTTTCGTGGGACCGGGCTCACATCGTTGGTGTCTCAATGGGGGGCATGATCGCTCAGGAGCTCGCGCTCGGTTTTGCGGCTCGCTGCCAAAGCTTGACCTTGGTTGCCACCCACGGGG
>CAYZDM010000619.1:0-2307 GCA_964476875.1 uncultured Sandaracinaceae bacterium
TCACCGAATCGGCCAGACCAAGAACGTCAACGTGTACAAACTCATCGCGGCGGGCACCGTCGAGGAAAAGATCCTCGAGCTCTCCGCCAAAAAGCGCGAACTAGTCAGCAACGTCCTCTCCACCGAAGGCAGCCCCCTCAAGGGCCTAACCAAAGCCGACGTAGAAAACCTCTTCAGCGAGTAAAAGGGGACAGTCGCCCGGAGGCGACGTACGGACGCTAGGCTTGGGGGGGCATGTGGCGGTCGAAGAAGTTTAGGAGTTTGGCCCAGGCTTTGGACTCGGTGGCTTCGTCGTATTGGGCTCGCATTGGGGTGTAGCGGCCGAGGGACGCCAGTGGGCCTGCGAGTTGGTTCATGAACGAGTGGCCAACGCCTTCGTAGAGGTGGACTTCGTGGTCGATGCCGAGCTCTTCTAGGTGGTGTTCGAGGCGCTTCGCATGCGGGAGGAACAAAGCGTCCTCGGCGCCGTACTGGGCGATCGTGGGGCAGAGGTTCGCGAGGCGGGAGGCCTTGAACGGGACTGCGCCGTAGAAGGGGGCGGCCACCGCGTACGTTTGGTTGGCGGCCGCGAGGAGGGCGAAGCCACCACCCATGCAGAAACCCGCGACCCCAATCCGTTCGGGGTCGACGTCCGGCCTGGCCGCGAGGACTTGGCGCGTAGCCTCGATGACTTCGTAGGCGAAGCCTTTGCCTTCGGTCATTGATTTCAGTGTCTTCACGACACAGCCAGGGCTCCGTCCCTTGTAGAGGTCGGGTCCGAGCGCAACATAGCCCGCGTCGGCAAAGCGCTGGCAATGCCTTTGGAGGTCGGCGGTGTAACCAAAGATGTCGTGGATCACGACGACGCCCGGATAAGGAGCCTGGCCTCCGCCCGGGAGCGCAAGCGCGGCCTTGTGGGCTCCTTTGTCGGGCACAGGGATGGAGATTGATTCGATCATGGTGCCCCCGTGCGGATCTCTGCGCGTTTGGCGAGAGGATCTCTCAATGGCTTGTTGCGCAACGCTTGGACTTCCGTGGCGGTATACACGGGCTTCGGGGCCTTCCCGGTGAAGCGCGCTACCAACCAGTTCATCAGCGCGGCTAGTCTCGCGTCGGACAGTGGTGCCTGGGCTGCGCCGGGAACTTGGATCCAGTACGCGCGCGCACCCGGGCGCCCGTTGATCTCCGACATCTTCTGGAGAGCGGGCACCACGCTCGACCCCGACCCGTCCATTCGGTGACAGCCGGCGCAGTTCAGAATGTAGTCGTGCTCCTCATACGAATCCGCGCGCACGGCCGAGGCCGCGAGCAGGCACACTCCTGCGACTGCGAATGCCAGCTTCATTTCTCGGGCTGCGCCTCCTTGGCGGCTTTGACGACCACTGCCGTTGAGCAGTTGTAGGTTTGCGTTGCAGCGCCCCCACACCAGTTAATGTCGTTGTTGCGGTACCAGTGGTACAGCGGGCGCTCACCCTCGTTGCGGTTGCACATGCACCGGCCGCAGAACCACTTTCCGCAGCAGTCGTTGTACGAGATGATGTAGTCCTTTCCGTCCGCTGGGTTTCGGCAGGTCCCGATCCACGTGACCGGAGACATCTCGGTTCCGGGCGGACAAGCCGTGTGAGAGCCCCCACAGCAAGTACAAAGGAAGCCATCGATGGCGCAGTGTCGCCAGTACTCACAACGGGCCGGGTCCCCTTCGCGTCCTTTGACGCCGTCTTCGCCGACGGTGTGCTTCTCGGCTGCGCGTGCGACCGGGAGCAGCGGTAGGGCGGCGCCACCGACGAGCACGCCACCGAAGCGGGACAACCAGTTGCGGCGCGAAACCCGACGAGCCGACTGTCGCGTCATGCCTTCGAACCAGCGATCGAGCCTGCTCATGTGGCCTTCTCCCCTAGGTACTCCTGGATGGATGCCACGCCGTGACGCTGCGCCTCGAACAGGCTCTCCAGATGCTCGCGGGTGTTGACCAGTCCCTGCGCTGCAACCAGACCGTCCTTGTCTATCAGGACCGCGTACGGGAGCTTGGCCACGCCATAGCTCATCCCGAGCGGCGTCGACAAGACATACGGCAGGTGGGAGATCCGTTGTGCTTCGACGAACGCGCGGTGTTCGTCTGGCAACCCATCGCTAGCCAAAATCACACGAACTCGCGGCACCTCGGTGCGGGCGACTCGCTCGACCGTAGGCAGCAGTGTTTCGCAAACGGGGCAGGTTGGCGAAAGAAAGAACAAGAGCGTTCGACTCTCGTCGAGCGACGGGCCGCCGATCTGCAGGGGTCGATCGTGGAGGTCGATCAATGCGACCTCCGGAGCCGGATCACCCACC
>CAYZDM010000620.1:0-2295 GCA_964476875.1 uncultured Sandaracinaceae bacterium
GCTCGCCGTGCTTGCAAGGTCCAAAGGCGACCGCAGCAAGCATGTGTGAACGAAGAGCCATCCACGCGACCGCCTGCGCCCCCATGCCTCACGAGACCTCGTTCTGCGCCTGGCCACATACGCAGAGGGAAGAATTACATACGCAGAGGTAAGAATTACGTATGGAGAAATAGCCCTCTGATGCGCATGTTAACAGTGCGGGGTCACCCGTGGCGAGGTGCTACCGGGGGAGTTCGCAGAAAAGGGGTACGTCATGAGGTACTCAACACATTTGGTTTCGCTGAAGGTACTTGGTCTGGCCTTTGCGGTCCTGTTGGCTCCGATGATCATGGGGCAGGACATGGACTGTACGGGAGACACCACCCTCACGGTGCTCGAGTTCCGGCCTTTTCAGATGCCTGGGCAAGATCTGCCCGAGGATATCTTGGAGTTCGAGCATGACACGAACATGTACCTGCTAGAGCTTCCTGACGGGGTGTCCCAAGGATTCCTAGTCGCGGAGCCAGCGGATCCAACAGCTGAAGTCGTGGTTCATTGCTACGTTGGCACCGAAGTTGTCGCAGCACACCTGATCGATCCCGAGCTTGGTTGGTTCGTGATCGATCTGCCTGAAGGCGATAGCACGGTGCGCGTCAACGTTAGCGCGATGGGCGGAGCGGAGGGTTGGTACAACATCGACGTCATCCGCTGCGGCACCGCCGCAGAGTGCGGCCTTATCTAGCCCCACCAGCCAGCCTCCCTGGCAACGACCCGGCGGCGTTTTGACGCTGTCGGGTCGTCTCATTATTGGGCAGAACTCTACGCAGGAAGTCCTTCCCACGTTCAGGTTTGGACTGAGGCGTGGATGCATGTCCACTCAGCCTGTGGCGCTATCACGTCGAGGAGATTGACCAATGGGGAGAAAACGACTTTTTGCGCCTGGCCACATACGCAGAGGGAAGAATTACATACGCAGAGGTAAGAATTACGTATGGAGAAATAGCCCTCTGATGCGCATGTTAACAGTGCGGGGTCACCCGTGGCGAGGTGCTACCGGGGGAGTTCGCAGAAAAGGGGTACGTCATGAGGTACTCAACACATTTGGTTTCGCTGAAGGTACTTGGTCTGGCCTTTGCGGTCCTGTTGGCTCCGATGATCATGGGGCAGGACATGGACTGTACGGGAGACACCACCCTCACGGTGCTCGAGTTCCGGCCTTTTCAGATGCCTGGGCAAGATCTGCCCGAGGATATCTTGGAGTTCGAGCATGACACGAACATGTACCTGCTAGAGCTTCCTGACGGGGTGTCCCAAGGATTCCTAGTCGCGGAGCCAGCGGATCCAACAGCTGAAGTCGTGGTTCATTGCTACGTTGGCACCGAAGTTGTCGCAGCACACCTGATCGATCCCGAGCTTGGTTGGTTCGTGATCGATCTGCCTGAAGGCGATAGCACGGTGCGCGTCAACGTTAGCGCGATGGGCGGAGCGGAGGGTTGGTACAACATCGACGTCATCCGCTGCGGCACCGCCGCAGAGTGCGGCCTTATCTAGCCCCACCAGCCAGCCTCCCTGGCAACGACCCGGCGGCGTTTTGACGCTGTCGGGTCGTCTCATTATTGGGCAGAACTCTACGCAGGAAGTCCTTCCCACGTTCAGGTTTGGACTGAGGCGTGGATGCATGTCCACTCAGCCTGTGGCGCTATCACGTCGAGGAGATTGACCAATGGGGAGAAAACGACAGGCGTGACGCACTACGGGAAGCGGCGCTTGCCGCAGGCATCAGCAGGTCGAGTCCTCGTAGAGACGTACGTGACGTTTACGAAGGACTCGGTGCGGAAGAGAGGACTCGAACCTCCACGAGGTTTACCTCACTAGATCCTTAGTCGACCAAGCCCCCCCGCAATCGTTGAAATTAGTGAGGAAAGCTGCGTCAGCAGAGGTCGTGGAAGGTCACGAAACGTCGAATACGGGCGTGGCTCGCGAGCTCAGCAAGCCTCGGCTCTGCAGGCAGCTCGGAGCCTTTCGATCGGCGTCATCGCATCAACTGGAAGCCACACAGCGCGCATGCAGCGCCAAGAGGCATGGAAGAGCTACCGACACTCCGCTTCTCGCGAGCGTCGACAACTCGCGCTACGGCACACCTTCGAAGCTCGGACCCTCAAACAGAGGCTCGCAATCCAAAGAACGGCGATTCAAAAGACCCAACATCCCGGCACGTGGCGTCATTTCGTCGCCAGCCGCGCCGCGGACCGCGACGCCCGTGCGATTCGACATCTTCAGCAACAAGAGCGGCAGCGAGGTTCGCACGATCTCGAG
>CAYZDM010000621.1:0-2291 GCA_964476875.1 uncultured Sandaracinaceae bacterium
ATCATCGGCGCCAACCCCTACGGCTTCGACACCACCCTAGTGCTCTCCGGCAACACCCTCCCCGAACAAGCCGACCTAATGATCCGCACCTCCGGCATCAGCCCCACTTACATAAGCACTTCAATAGCCACGTAGGGACTGCCGCCTTTTTCGTTCACAAGACGTCGAGCAAAGGCTCGAAATCCAGCAACTCGAGATGCGGCAAATGCTGCTCCACCGCCTCGTGCTGAAGCCGGTGACAAATATCGGGCTTGAAAAAATGCTCCCCGATGCGCAGCACGTAGTTGAGGATGAAGAAACGATACGACTCTTTGAGGAACAGCAGCTCCTCTTTGGTGAGCCTATGAACCTCGTGATACGCGCGCAGGAACTTCAAAAAACGCTCATCGAACATCGGGTCGGCCGTGTAACTGAACGCGGTCTGATCACCCTCGGCGCGAACCACGCGAGCACAAAAATAGAGGTCGAGCATGCGCGGCTCGATGCGGAACCAGTCGTAGTCCCAACGCGAAAAGAATTTGAAGCCCTCGCCATCCATGCCCACCGAGAAGTTCCCGATGTTCCAATCGATCAGCACCGGAATCTTCGTCCACTCGTGGTAGCCAAGGGCGTCCGCGTTGCCGAGGAACGCATCGCAGTGCGCCCGCACGAAGCTGATCGACGAATCCCTGAAGCCGCGTTCACGTCGCCACTCTGAGCTTCCAATCGCGTCGTGTAGGCTCGCGACATCCGCGCCGAGCGACTGCCAGGTCGGCTTCACGCGATCCGAGATCTCGAGGCACGACCTGTGAAAGAGCCCCATCTCCTGGCCGAACGACTCGATCTCCCTGTCGGTCAGTACCTTGGGCAGAAAATCGTAGAACGGCTGCTGCCCGTAAAAGACAACCCATTCACCGCCCTCCCGGTAGGTGAAGACCTCGTCGTTCTTGAGAAGCACCGGTGCGAGGAACGAGGCATAGCGCGTCCCCCGTAGGCGATGGATCCACTCGTGAATTCGGTAGTGGTCCTGCCGAAAGTGCACATAGGACCCATAACTAGAGCGCTTGGCCACGACGGAGTGCCCATCGGCGAGCACGAGCATGTACACCGAGTTGGTCGACACGTTCGCGCTGAGCTCACGTACCTCGACCACCTCTCTGTGATCCCCGTAGGCATCCCAGGCTGCGGTCACAATCAGTGGGACAGCCGGCTCAGTCACGTGTTCAGGAATCGCTTCTTAGGCCTGTGCAGCGTACAGGTCCATGATGTCGTGGAGGAGCTTGACGGCGTCGGCGTTGGATCGCTGGAACGCGTTGCGACCGACGATCGAGCCGTATCCACCGCCCTTGGCGATCTGAGCAATCTCCTCGAGCACAGCTTCGTTGCCCTTCGCCGCGCCACCAGAGAAGATGACAATTCGCTTGCCGTTGAACGACGCCTGGACGACATGCTGAATGCGCTCGGCGAGCGTCCCAAGGGGGATGTTCTCGTAGCTCTTCTTCGCCGCGTCCTGAAAAACCAACTCGGTTGGCGGCTTCACCTTGACGACATGCGCTCCGAGCTGGCACGCGATCTGCGCCGCGTAGGCCACGACGTCGATGGCAGTCTCGCCCTCCTTGGAGAGATCAGCACCACGCGGGTAAGACCAAACGATGGTTGGAAGACCGACAGAGCGCGCCTCGTTGATGAGGTCGCGAAGGTCCTGGAACATCTGATTGCGAAGGCCACTACCCGGGTAGATCGTGTACCCGATGGCCGCGCAACCCAGCCGAAGCGCGTCATCCACCCCGGAGGTAAGCGCCGAACATGGTTCGTCGGGCCCGCCCAACGAGTCGCTGTTGTTCACCTTCAAGATGAGCGGCAGTCGACCCGCGTACTCGTGCGCAACCGACTCGATGAACCCGAGTGGCGCGGCGTAGCCGTTGCAGCCGGCCTCCACTGCAAGTCCTGGATGATACGCAGGGTCATAACCGGAAGGGTTGGGCGCGAAAGACCGGGCCGGCCCGTGTTCGAAGCCCTGATCGACCGGCAGAATCACGATCTTCCCGGTGCCGGCAAGCCGACCGGTATTCATCAGTCGCCTGAGGTTACCAATGACGCCAGGATTCTCCCCGGCGTAGTTGGCGAGGATATTCTCGACTCGTTCGCTCATGCCCGCAGCCTCCGTTTCTAACGACCGACCTTAGCTCACAGATCGAACCCGGTCATGCGCAACAATTGCGCCCAAAATGGGACTGTCCCCTTTTGCCGCTCGACGCGGACACTGAACAACTTGGCGGAGGAGGAGGGATTCGAACCCCCGGTACAGTCGC
>CAYZDM010000622.1:0-2289 GCA_964476875.1 uncultured Sandaracinaceae bacterium
GGTCGAGCTGTCCATCGAGTCGTTCAAGATGAATGCGTCGGGTGAGGTGATCGCCAGTCTCAACGCGCTCGAGGCCAATGCCGCCGCAAGCGGTGAGTCGGCGGGCATCATCAACGTCAAGACCGTCGATGGCACCGAGAAGGTGGAGATCGATCGCGCTTTCCAGGTTCGGATGACCGTGACGTACGATCTCGCGGAGACCCAGGCCAAGGCGGCTGAGGCCCTCGACAAGGCACAGGACACCAAGGCGGCCGAGAAGGAAGTCGGCCAGGAGCTCGACAAAGCTCAGGAGTAAAACGTCCCAGGCCAGAGCGTAGCCACGACGGCACGTTGGGTCCGCTCCCGTTTCCAGTATTCGGATTCGGGGTCGAGCCTAACGCTGCCGTCGATTAGTTTCTGGAGCCTGGCCTCGACGCCACTGGCGAACCCCGCGTCCTGTACGACGACGTTCGCCTCGCTCTCCCAGAAGCTCGCGGTCGCATCCAAGTTGGCCGAACCGATACTGGTCACCAAGCCATCGACCGACACGATTTTGGCGTGCACATAAGGCCGGATTCGACCACCGAGCGCGACCACGATCGGCGAGGGCGGCGGCACGAACTCGTATACTTCGACGCCGGCCTCCAGCAACGGCTCCAGCTTGCCCTTCACCATGTACTCGAAAAGCGTTCGGTGTAGCGGCGCCGGGAAGAACGTCCCATCATCACGCCTCGCCGTAGCGCTGCCCGTGAGAAGCTGCACGCGAACGTCTCTTGCCAACAGGCGGTTGATTGCGCGCTCGAGCGCGGGGACGATCGGAAAATCGTTGACGATGTAGACGTGATCCTCTGCGACGTCGAACATCGCCTCGTACATCGCGAGTCCGTTGGTTTCGGTCAGCCCCCGATGCACGACTAGCCGGCCGGCAGCAGAACCGGACGCCTCTAATTCGGGAAGCACGCTGCGGTCGCGCGTGATCTCCGCGCCTCCTTGGCGAGCCCAAGTCCGCATGAACGTCTCCTGCACGTGGCGAACGAGAGGCCCTGACACCTCCATATGGGCATCGAGCCACGGGATAGACTCATGACGCGTGTGGTTGTGGATGGGTACCTCATCGAAACCGGTGAAGTACTCGTCCCCAGCATTGCGACCAGACACGAACGCTAGCGTGCCATCGATGATCGTAAGCTTGCGATGATCTCGCTGCTTCAAGCGCGACACATCGACTTGTTTTCGAGACTCGATCGGGCTCACCGCGAGCACCTCGATATTCTCTTCATCGCGCAGGGAGCTAATCAACGGATTGAGCCGGCCGAGCACCTCATCGTCCGAGTAAAGAGCGTCGACCATGAACCGAATCTTCACCCCGGCGCGCGCGCGCTGAATCAGTTTCACGATCAGAAGCTCGGTGAAATCGCTGGGCTGAACGATGTAGAACTGGACGTGAATCGTGGACACAGCCTTCTCGAAAGCTGCGAAGAGCCGCTCGCGGGCCTTGCCGTTGTCGAGTTCGGCGTGAAACGAGTTGCCCTCGACCAGACGCGACTCGGTCGTCTGATCGAGGCGCCAGTCGAGCGCACCAGTAACCTTCCGCTCCCGAAGCAGACTCGCAGCTTGCTCGATTTCGGGGCCGAATCCGCCGCCGAGGGCGCGGCTGAGCACCGTCGAAGGGGCCATCACCCTGACATTCTCGGCGCGGCTTTGCGGGGAATCGTCGTCCTTCTCCGTCAGGATGGTCGTCACCGGCACGCCCTTGGCGCGAAGTCTCCGAATGGCGGTGGACGCAAACATGTCGACGAAATCGACCCCCATGCTCCGGAGCTCCTCCTCTTCGGCGGAGTAGACGAGGATCGCGCCGGGCGGCAGGCGTTGGTCGATGACCTCGGCGTGAATCAAGGCATCGCGGTTCTTCTGGTGGATGTCGAAGTAGACCAGCTCGAAGCCTTCATCGACCAGCGCGCGCAGCGATTCGATCGGTGAATCAATCGGCGCGGGGTCGTTCGCCGGCCGAGGAAGAAAGAGCGCCGCGTGCACGAGGGCAACCGGACGGCCGCTAGCGACCTGCAGAAGTCGATGTCCAATGACGTCCGACACGACATCACCCTTGTCGCTGCACACTTTGACACCAACGCGATGAATACCTGCTTCCGGAGCTCGGATCATCGTGCGAACCTCGCTGGAATTACCGATGGGGACTTCACCCACGACCGCATCGTCGACGTAGAAGCGGGCGTACGCCCCAAGCTTGGCCGAGACCCCCAAGTCCGCGGAGAGCTCCACACGCTCACCCGGGCTCGTGAGCACGTCACG
>CAYZDM010000623.1:0-2284 GCA_964476875.1 uncultured Sandaracinaceae bacterium
ATGATCTCGCCCGCCGGGATTCCCCGAACGAGCGCATGGCCGTGTTCGCGATAGGTGGCCACGACATTGTCATCCTCGCGAAGCGCTCGCATCGCGCCTACCCCAACCGCCTCCTCGCCGATATAGAGATGTAGGAACCCCCGGATCTTCTGCTTAGAGTAGAGCTCGGCGGCCTTCTCCTCGAGACGACGAATGCGAGTCATCTGCAACAAGCGATCGAGGGCATGGTCACGTGAAATATCCAGACTCAATGGCTTCCTCCTTCCAGGGTCGACGTGTCTCCCTCGGGCAAGCCGAGCTCACGCGCCTTCAACAGGCGGCGCATGATCTTACCGCTGCGCGTCTTGGGAAGGCTCTCCACGAAGTCGATCTCGCGCGGTGCGACGGTGCCCAGGTTCTTTCGACCAAAGCCGAGGAGCTCTTTTTGGAGCTCGTCGCTCCATTCATGTCCGGGCTGCAAGCTGACGAAGGCTTTGATGATCGTGCCGGCCAGTGGGTCGGGCTTTCCGATGACCCCCACTTCGGCCACCGCCGGATGCTTCATCATCCCGCTCTCGACCTCGAAGGGGCCGATCAGGTGCCCTGCCGACTTGATCACGTCGTCGGCACGTCCAACGAACCAATAGTACCCGTCCTCGTCGCGGTGAGCGAGGTCGCCCGACAGGTACCAACCATCTCGGAAGCACGCCTTGTATCGTTCCTGGTTGTTCCAGTAGCTCCGAAACACCGACGGCCAGTCTGGGCGAAGCGCTAACTCTCCGTCCTCTTCGGAGTCGTCGACTTCATGGATCTGTCCATCCTCGTCTTCCCGCACAATGGCCGCAGTGATGCCCGGCATGGGTCTTCCCATTGAGCCTGGCTTTACCTCCATCGCCGCGTAGTTGGAGATCATGATCCCACCGGTTTCCGTCTGCCACCAGTTGTCGTGAAACGGTCTTCCGAAGACCTCATAGCCCCACACCACGGCCTGCGGATTCAACGGCTCCCCGACGCTCGCCATGAAACGAAGGTTGGAGAGATCCTTGCTTCGTGGGAGCTCGGGCCCGGACCTCATCAGCATCCGAATTGCGGTCGGCGCCGTGTACCAAACCTGTACCCTCTCCTCTTCCAGGATGCGGTACCAACGCTGAGGATCAAACTCCGCCTCATCGACGATCATCGTCACCCGATTCGTGAGCGGGGCGATGATTCCATAAGACGTTCCGGTGACCCATCCCGGGTCGGCGGTACACCAGTAGATGTCTTCGGGGTGGAGGTCGAGCGCGATCTTGCCGGTCACGTGGTGGGTGAGCACCGCTTGATGGACGTGAACAGCGCCCTTCGGCGTACCGGTGGTCCCGCTGGTGAAGTGTAACAGCGCCGGTGTTTCCGGATCCGTGGGAGCGATCCGATACTCAGGGGAAGCCTCGGCCATTGCCGCGCTCCAATCGATCGTCCCCTCCGGCCCCGTGGGTTTCTTCGGGTCGGGCAGGACGATCACGTGCTCGAGGGTCGGTATTCGGTCGCGGATCCCCGCGATTTTCCGCCGATAGAGGCGTTCGGTCGTGAACAGCACTCGCGCCTCGCCGAGGTTGAGCCGCTCGGCGATGGGTTCGGGCCCGAACGCTGAAAAGAGCGGACAGAAAATCGCCTGGTGCTTCAGTGCGCCGAGGGCGCAGATATAGAGTTCGGGGATTCGGCCCGCCAACGAGTAGACGCGATCTCCGGCCTCGACTCCAAGGTTTGCAAGAACGTTTGCGAACTCGTTCGTGAGCCCGTCCAATTCGGTGTAGGTGGTCTCTTTGCGCTGCCCCTTCTTGCCGAGCCAGATTATCGCAGTCTGACCCCCATGCCCTTTTGCAACGTGGCGCCCGACCGCTTCGTGGGCGATGTTGAGCCCTCCCGCATCTGGCAATCCGTCGAGCTCACGCTTCGCAGCGTCCCAAGAAAAGGAAGCTCGCGCCAGTTCGTAGTCGACCAGGTTCGGGGCTCTCTCACCAGGCGCCGCGCGCTTGTTGATGCGCATGATAGTGCTCACCGTCCGCGGAGGAGCTGCTGATACAAGCGATTAGTAACAGCATCCTGAAAAGGAAAAATCGACTCTCCGTACACCCACTCTTCGTTGAGTGTCCTCAGCCAGTCCTCCGTGACGATTGTAGGGTCGAGGCCGGCAGCTTGAACGGCCGCGACTAAGTCCATCGGTTGTCGAATCGGTTTGCCGTCCGCGTAGATCTGAGCGAACGAGGCGTATAGCGCTTTGAGTTTTTCTTCATTCATGAGTGCTCTCCGTGGCGTGCAGCGTCGA
>CAYZDM010000624.1:0-2282 GCA_964476875.1 uncultured Sandaracinaceae bacterium
GTGCTCGAGGTCGACCTCAGTCCGTTCGAGCGAGGGTTCCCGAAGCTCAAGGACCCCCGCAGCATCGGGCGTGGCGTCGAATTCCTCAACCGGCATCTGTCGGGGCGGCTCTTCCGCGACGGCGGGCGCGGTCAGAAGCTTCTGTTCGATTTCCTGCAGGTCCATCAGGTGCGCGGCCAGCAGCTCATGCTCAACGGCACGCTGAAAGACGCCGACGAGCTTCGCGAAGCCCTCGACCAAGCCAGGGACCAGCTCGAAGGCCGCGAGGAAGACAACGGCGACATCAGCCGCGAGCTCAGCCGCTTGGGATTCGAGCCAGGGTGGGGTCGTACACCGGCGCAGATCCGGGAATCGATGGCGCTCTTGCTCGACATCCTCGAAGCGCCCTCCCCGAAGAACCTCGAAGCGTTCTTGGCGCGGATGCCGATGATTTTCTCGATCGCAATTGTGTCGCCGCATGGTTACTTCGGGCAAGCCAACGTGCTCGGCAAACCGGATACCGGCGGGCAAGTGGTCTACATCCTGGACCAGGTTCGAGCGCTCGAGCGCGAGATGCGGGAATCGATCCACAACCAGGGTCTCGACATCGAGCCGCAGATCGTCGTGCTGACACGATTGATTCCAGAAGCCGATGGGACAACCTGCGACCAGCGCATCGAGCCGATCCTCGGCACCGAGAACGCTCGCATCCTCCGGGTGCCATTCCGCACGCACGAGGGGGGCGAGATCATCCCGCAGTGGATCTCTCGCTTCGAGGTGTGGCCGTACCTGGAGCGCTACGCCATCGACGCCGAGCGAGAACTGCTTGCCGAGCTCGGCGGGGTGCGACCCGATTTCGTGATCGGCAACTACTCGGACGGCAACATCGTCGCGAGCGTCCTCGCCCACCGGCTCGGGGTCACGCAGTGCAACATCGCGCACGCGCTGGAGAAGACAAAGTACCTGCTTTCTGATCTGCACTGGCAGAACCACGAGGCCGATCATCACTTCGCCGCACAGTTCACCGCCGACCTGATGTCGATGAACACGGCCGACTTCATCATCACGAGCACGTACCAAGAGATCGCAGGCACGGCCGAGAGCGTCGGCCAGTACGAAAGCTACAGCTCGTTCACGCTCCCCAAGCTGTATCGGGTGGTGTCCGGGATCGATTGCTTCGACCCGAAGTTCAACATTGTGTCGCCGGGCGCTGATCCAAGGGTCTTCTTCCCGTACCACGACGAGGCGCATCGGCCTGAGGAGATCCGCGAGGAGATCAAGACCATGGTCTACGGGTCACCCGATTGCGCGTATCGCGGGCTGCTCAGTGACCAAACCAAGCCGCTTCTCTTCGCCATGTCTCGACTCGACCGCATCAAGAACATGGCGGGCCTGGTCGAGTGGTACGCCAAGAACCCCGAGCTGCGAAAGGTGGCCAACCTCGTCATCGTCGGCGGACGCCTGCGCACCGAGGAGTCGAACGATCGCGACGAGCGCGAACAGATCGAGCGCACCCACTGGCTGTTCGACGAATACAAACTCGAGGGCGAGGTCCGCTGGATCGAGATGCAGACCGACAAGACCAAAGTCGGCGAGCTCTATCGGTTCATGGCTGATCAGCGCGGTGCGTTCGTGCAGCCGGCGCTGTTCGAGGCGTTCGGACTCACGGTCGTCGAGTCGATGAGCAGTGGGCTTCCGACGTTCGCAACTCGCTACGGCGGCCCCTTGGAGATCATCGAGGACGGCAAGTCGGGCTTTCACATCGACCCGACCCAGGGCGAGGACACGGCGCAGAAGATGCTCGACTTCTTCCGCGTTTGCGAGAAAGACCCGGCGACCTGGGATCGGATTTCGGAAGGAGGGATCCAGCGCGTCCAGGAACGCTTCAACTGGACCCTCTACGCCTCGACTTTGCTGAAGCTCTCACGCATCTACGGCTTCTGGCGCTACGTCTCCTCGCTGGAGCGCGACGAAACCCGCCGCTACCTCGAGATGTTCTACGGGTTGCTTCTACGGCCACTGTCGAAGAAGGTGCTCGAACAACACGACCACTAGGGGGAAGCTTCCCCCTGCCAACCGGGCTCACCGGCCCACTTCTTTGTGTACTCGGCACTGAAGAAGTGGGATAGGTTTGCCGCAAGAGCGCTTGGCAGACCTACAGTCAGCCGCTCAGGAAGGTGGCTCATGCGTTCTTTTCTTCAATGGATTGCCGTGCTTTCTCTCGGCTTGGGTTTGATCAGCGGATGCGGTGACGAAGCCGGTACGGGCGGCGCAGGCGGCTCCGGTGCTGCCGGTGGCACGGG
>CAYZDM010000625.1:0-2281 GCA_964476875.1 uncultured Sandaracinaceae bacterium
GTGCTTGAACTGTTCGGTTTTGATGGCCTGAAACGGCGGCACAGGCGGAGTGGGCGGCGACGGCGGCACAGGCGGAGTGGGCGGCGGCGGGGGAGCTACGGCTGCGACGGTGCTCAAGGCTGGGCCTGAGGACACGACCTTCGAGATTCGTTTGGAGAATAGTGGCCTGGCGATTTCTCAGGTCTACCTCTGGGCGGGCTCTGGGGGCGCCGAGTGCGAGAAGCTCAACCAGCGGCAACTTGGAGACTTGAGCCTCTGCGCCGAGATCGCCGGCAACCCAAGACCGGTCGGGACGAACTTCCTCATCGAGAACCTGACCCTGCAAGACCTGCTCGACGCGGACGCCGGCACCAACGATGTCGTCCAATGCGACAGCTCCGGCCTCACAGGGACGCCCTACAAGATCTTCGCGTTTCGCGACCAGCCTCCCTCGGGCGACGTCCTGGCGACCGGCTACGGCGTCGCTGACTTCTTCGTGGACGTGGAGTCTCCTGCCGCGCCAACCGTCAACACCTCCCCACAAGAGGCGTCGACGTTCAGCATCAGTTGGGGCAACCCCAACCCACCCGACGAGATCAATGCATGGCGGGCATGGTACTCGGACAGCAGTGATCCTTCGACCGCGACGGCGACCAATCTCTTCGAGCCGCTCAGCGCACGGAGCATCAGCATCAGTCCCAGTCAAGTCGGCCTGACCCAACCAGGCGAAACTGCCTTTGTCTTCATGCAGGCGTACGACCAGGCCATTATCTCCAACGACACGACCGAACAAGCACTCGCAGGCAACCAGAGCGAGCTCTCCGCTGCCGTCCAGGTCACGTTTGTCGACACCGTTGGATTCTGTCAGGGCACGGGAGAATGTAGCGGATGCTCGGCCGCGCCCATGAACCTCGCTGCGCCGCGCGGGCCAGCCAACCTCTTATGGATCCTCGGCCTGCTGGCCGCCGTGACTCTGGTCTGGAGGCGTCGTCGGTGAAACGCCTCGCTCCTGCGCTCGTGTTGATGGCGATCGTGGGGCTCAGCCCTGAGCACGCAGCCGCTGACGAGGCGAGCTCCTCGCAGGACGGCTGGACCCCTGAAGGTTATCTCCTCTCATTTGGAATCGGTGTCTATCGACCCGACCCTGGGAATGAGGCTTTCGATCTGATCTACGGTGGCGACAACGGCCCCCTGATGCTGGGGGAGTTCGACTTCTTCCTCTATCGGATTCCCTTCCTCGGCCCGATTGGTATCGGCGTCGCGGGGGGCTGGGCGGGCTACAAGGGCGTGGCCTGCAAGGCAGGCACGGTCACACCAACTGGCTGCGACCCGTCGACCGAAACGTCGAAGTTCAGCATATTCCCCCTGAACGCTCTGGTTGTCATGCGCATCGACGCACTCGCGCGGAAGACGCCGGTCCCCTTCGTGTTCACTGGCAAGGTCGGCTACGCCAGCGTCTTTTTCACAGAGGCAATCGGCGGCAGCAAGCAAGGCGGACGAAGCCATGGGTTCGCTTGGGCGGTTCAGGTTGCGTTGGAGCTCAATTTCGTCAACGAGCGCCGGGCCAATGCGCTCGATATCGATTGGGGCATCAACAGCTCGTTCTTCTTCTTCGAGCTCGCGGGCTCGGACGCAAACAACCGGGCACCCGTCGGCGACAAGTTCTACTTCACCGGTGGCCTCGGTCTCACCTTCTAGTGTCTTCGCGGCGGCTCACCTACCGTCCGCCGATCGAACGCATCACCTGGGCCGTCGAAACGGTTGAGCTCGATCTGGATGAGTGACAGGCCCTGAGGCGGGGCGGTTTGCCCCGCATCGGCTCGGTCTGACTCTTCCCGCAGCATCGCCGGGATATCGGCAGCGCTGAAGCGGCCACGGCCGACCTCGACCAGGGTGCCGGCCATGATTCGAACCATGTTCTTCATGAAGGAATTGCCGACGACCTCGATCGCCAGCAAGTCCGGGCGACCGTTCCAATCGGGGAGCACCTGAACTTCGAACATCTCCCGGACGACGACCTCGCGCTGATCCCCGGACTGGCGGAATGCGCGGAAGTCATGGGTGCCCAAGAAGTGGGCCGCGGCTGCCTGCATCGCCTCGGGGACGAACGTGGCAGTGGCGATCATGCCCGTCAGCGCGGCAACGGCGAGCGTGACCTGCTCGACCGAGTCGAACAGCGGCTCTTTGTCCTCTTGGAGGTCACGGTTGTAGGCCATCGGCAGACCCTTCAAGGTGGCCAGCAGCCCCGTGAGGTTGCCGATGAGGCGCCCGCTCTTACCGCGTGCCAATTCGGCGATGTCGG
>CAYZDM010000626.1:0-2274 GCA_964476875.1 uncultured Sandaracinaceae bacterium
GGGCTCCGGTCTCTCGGTCGTACTCGGAACCTCAGCTCGTGCCCGCCGCTGGCCGCAACGGTGAAGGCGCCTCGCCAGGTGCTGCGCTCTTCGCCGTCGTCGGTCTCGAACGGAACGACGATCCTTGTGGCGAGGTCAGGCAGGCGCCTGCCGAACGTCACGATAGCTTCCACATCTAGGTCTCGCGCGTCGAGTCCCGGATGATGAAGTGAGAGCTCCGCTGACACGTTGGTGCCAACGGTCAGCTCGTTGCTGCTCAGACCTCCGAACCGGACGCTCTCCATGGCGATTTCGCCCCAGTGCGTCCGAATCGCTTCGGCCAGGTCGGCGAGCGCGAACAGCGGACGATAGTTCGAATCGCGCAAGGCCACCGCGTCCCTCATCGCTGGCTCGTAGAAGTTGTCGGCGTAGTCCGTCACCATTCGTCGCGACGAGAACTTCGGGATGATGCTGGCCATGCTGGCCTTCATTCGATCCACCCACGCCAACGGAACCCCGTCCGCATTGCGATCCATGTACGTCGGCAGAATCTCGCCTTCGAGGAGCGCCATCGTCACCGCGCGGTCGTAGGCGCTGGGGTCGTGCATCGACGATGACGGTAGGTCGATGACCCAGCCGTTGTCCCTTTGGTACCCCTCGATCCACCAGCCGTCATCGACGCTGAGGTTCAGACAGCCGTTCATCGCCGCCTTCATTCCGGATGTGCCGCTGGCCTCGAGCGGGCGGGTCGGCGTGTTGAGCCAGATATCGCAGCCCGCGACCATGCGCCGTGCTTCGTCGATCGAGTAGCCCTCCACGAAGATCACGCGACCAGCCAGGTCGGGATGCTTCGTGGCTTGATACACCCTCTGTAGTAGTGCCTGGCCATGCCCGTCGGCTGGGTGAGCCTTACCGGCGTAGATGATCGTCGCGCCCGGATTGCTGTTGAGCAGCTTGGCTAGGCGCTCAGGCTCGCTCAGAAGCAGGTCGGCTCGTTTGTATGGGGCAAACCTCCGTGCGAAACCGATGAAGAGGCGGTCCTCGTCGAGGCGATCGAGGATGTCGCGGAGCAACGAAAGGTCTTCGCGCCTTCGTGACCAGGTCTCCGTCAGATGTTCTTTGAGCCAGTCGACGTAGTCGGACCGGAGCTCCTGATGAACCGACCAGATCTTTGCCGGATCGTGGTTGCGCAGCCACTCCCAGCGGTCGGGATCGTCGATGTGGTCTCGCCAGTCGTGCCCCATCTCTTGCTCGATCAACCGCTGCCATCGCGGCGCCAGCCACGTCGACACATGCACGCCGTTGGTGATGCTCGTACAAGGCACGTCGTCGGGAGAATCGAACTCAGGGTAGAACTGAAGGAACATCTCCCGCGCGACTTCGCCGTGCTTCGCGCTGACCCCGTTGATACGACCGGAGTTCCTCACCGCCAGTGCGGTCGTGCCAAAGCTATTCCTGGCGCCGTCTGGGGTGTTGCCCATTGCCATCAAACGCGGCCAGTCCATTCGAAGGACGTGTTCGAAGCGGGTGAGGTATGGGCGCACCATTTCTTCCGGAAAATGATCGTGCCCGGCAGGTACGGGCGTGTGCGTGGTGAACACCGTCGTGTTCCGGATGTACTCGAATGCTTCTCGAGACCGCAGGCCGTGTCGCTTGATCAGGTGTGCCGCACGCGCGATCAGCAGGAAGGCGCTATGTCCTTCGTTCATGTGGAAAACGTCAGGATCGATGTCCAACTCGGTCAGCAGTTGGTAGCCCCCGAGGCCCAAGATCATCTCTTGCCGAAGCCGATGTACTGCGTCTCCGCCGTACAATCGGTTGGTGATCGCGCGGTCCTCCGGGCGGTTCTCGGGAACGTTCGTGTCGAGAAGGAACAACGGAACCCGACCGACTTGTAGCTTCCATGCCCTCACCTGCACGGGGCCGGTGGGCAGCGGAACGGTCACGCGCAGCGGTGCGTATTGCCCCGCCATCACCGGCTCGAACGGCGGACTCTCGAAGTCGTTGGAGTCGCCCAGGTCTTCCTGTCGTCCGTCACGATCGATGATCTGGTGAAAATAGCCATCGTGATAGGCGAGCCCGACCGCACAAAGCGGCAGGTTGAGATCGCTCGCCGCCTTGAGATGATCCCCCGCCAGGATGCCGAGACCACCCGAGTAGAGTTTCAGGAAGCCGGCGAGGCCGAACTCCATGCAGAAGTAAGCGATTCGCGGAGCCTGTGTCTGCGTCGATTCGAGCATCTCGCTGTGAAGTCGTGCAACCTCCTGCACGTAAGCTTTGTCTATCGCCAACTCC
>CAYZDM010000627.1:0-2271 GCA_964476875.1 uncultured Sandaracinaceae bacterium
GCATTGGGGAAGCCTAGCTCGACCCCGAGTGCGGAAACGTCAACGATTGTGCGGTGGACGGGGTTCTGAGGAGGCACACGTATCGGATTGTGCCGTAGGCGGCAGGGCACGTTCTTTGCGGGCACCTACCGCCGTGTCATAAATCGGCATGGCCTCCTACGATGCATCGAACGCGGAATGCCTGGTGTTTGCCTTTAAAGAGGGGCTTCTCTCTCGGGCTGCGCACGACCTGGAGATTCGAGTTGAGCGCTTCGACATGACCGTCGATGAGGCGTCTCAGGCAATCGAGGCGTCGTTCGACCCGAACAGCCTGCGCTTGGTGGCCGCGTACCCCGATGGCCGCGCACAGGCGGACGAACTGTCAGCGGACGAGGTGAAGAAGATTCACGACCACATCGTGAGCGACGTTCTTCAGCCGAGCGAGTTCCCGGAGCTGCGGTTTGTGTCTTCGACGGTGGAGGCGGCTGGTCGAGGCTTCCGAGTGACGGGGGCCTTGACGCTGCACGGCAGGACGCGCGAGTTGCACGCCGACGTGCGCGAAGAGGCTGGGCACTGGGTGACGGACGTGTCGCTCAACCAGACGGACTTCGGCATCACGCCGTTCAGTGCGGCGCTCGGGACGATTCGCATCAAGCCTGCGGTGATGGTGCGGGTGTCGGTGCGCCAGAGCTGACGTGCGGGACGCTCGGCCAGGAACGAAAATCCCTCCGGCCGATCAACGTCGGCAGGATCTGTTTGTCCGAAAGAGTCGAAGCCCACCGCGCTCGCCAACCTGGCTTTGCGACCGGGGCATAGCTCTCCGCCCGCCTACTCCGCGGCCGCAGTCTCGACCGCCTGAAGCAAGCTCTTGGAAAACACGCGGCCGGTCATTCGGTCGCGGACCTGCTTCGCGGCAGCGTCCCATTCGGCTTTGTATTGGCTCGTGTCCGTGGCGACGATGCCTTTTTTGACCACGACGTCGTACGCTTTCTGGTCGTCACGGCGAATCGACGTGTGGAGCAGCGTCTCGGCGCGCTTCGCGGTCCGCAAAAACGCCTCCTTGAGGTCGGGCGGAAGCGCGTCGATCTTCTCTTTCTTCATCACCGTGCCACCCGCAATGATCGCGGAGTTGTGACCCGTCATGTATTTCACGCGCGTGTACCACTGCAACGCGACGGCCGTCAGCGCCGATGACGTCACGACGTCGATCATTTTCGTCTGAAGCCCGGGGTACACCTCATTCACGCCCAAGCGAACCCCACTGGCGCCGATGACGTCGTAAAACTCGATGAAGACGAGGTCGTCTTTCCACATCCAGGGGCGCATCGACTTGATGTCAGACGGTCGTTCGATCTGCTTCTGCGAGAAGAGCCTGGTCTTTCCGGCATCTCCCCAGGCTACCATCATGAAGCCTTCGTCCTCGAACATCTTCTCAAACTCTTTGGCCATCTTGAGACGGACGCGGTCGAGCTTGTCGTACGTGTCCAGGAGGTCAGGTAGAACCAGGATGACCATTGGCCGGACCAGCATGCTCATGCCCGTCATGGTGACCACGCCACCGTCGAGCTGCCCCGCGCGCATCTTCCGAACGAAGTCGCGCTCGTCGCCCTGAGAGCCTCCCGGGTAGAACCGGAGCTTGAGCCGTCCTTCGGTCTCCTTCTCGAGGGTCGTCTTCCAGGCGTTGAGCACCTTCATCCACGACGAACCTGCGGGTGCAAGCGACGCGATGCGAAGGGTGATGGCCTCTTCCGCTCGAGTGCTCGGCACCGTGCCCGGGAGCCCGACGAGAAGCGCCGCCAACAACAAAACAAGTGGGAAATTTGTCCTCACGAGACTGGGTATACCCGGCGCCAGCTACTGCCGTCCAGCGTCGCGGCGACGGGCCCGGCGCGTGACAGCCTTGAACACCTTCTGGAACATCGCGGCGTCGCCGGCGACAGGCTCGCGTTGGTCCTTCTTGTCACCCGATTCCGAAAGAAAAGATCATGCCGACGTTGCCCCAGACATAGCGAGCACAAAGATCATGCCGACGTTGCCCCAGACATAGCGAGCACTACGAGATTGGGCTGTGGTTTCGTGAGTTGGCGTCCGTCGGCGAATGGGCGCAATGCCGCCACGATGATCCGGCCAATCTGCTGAAATCACGCAGTCGCCTGTCGGCACGCCTTTCGCTTCATGCGAAACGGCATGACCCGGCCCCGCATCGTCGATCCGGGCGCCACCTTGGCGCTCAGTCGCCGCACCACACGCCGCCACTTCCTGCTCCATCCGGACGAGGCGCGGCAAATGGAG
>CAYZDM010000628.1:0-2265 GCA_964476875.1 uncultured Sandaracinaceae bacterium
GTGGCATTTCGGCCCTGCGGGCCGAGATTAGCATGGGGGCGGGGAATGGGCGACCTGCTGTTCTTCTCGTGTTCTTGGGCAACGCGCGCAGGCGATGGCCGAGGAATGAGTATGCCTGCCGAGCATCCAGAATCGCCCACCGGAACAACGCCGACGTCCAGATTGACAATCTCCGGAAATAGGACAAATTGTCCTAGTCGTGGATAGATGGATTCAGCGGAGGCGGTTGGGGCCATCCGGGGGCTCGCGAGGGCCAACCGGATTCGACTCACGGCTCATGCGGAGCGAGAAGCAGCCGAGTGTGGGGCCACGCCTGAAGACATCCGTTGCGCGCTCGTCAACGCCGAGCGCATTCGTGCGAGCGGGCCTGGCCGGGCTTCCGATTGGACGGTGGCGGGGCCGGACTTGGATGGGGACGACCTGGTGGTCGCGCTCATCATCCAAGACGGACTGCTAATCATTACGGTGTACTGACCATGCGAACGACGGAGCTCAAGAGAAAGTTGGATGGACGGACATTTCGCGGGCGAGTTCCGTGCTCGGTGAGCAAGAAGCGGCCGGAGCTGGGGCCACTCATCGAATTCGATGACCTGGGGGTGTTTGAGGCGAAGGTCGTGCAGTGCATCTTTGCGCAGCGGCTTCTTGGGCCGGAGTCGTTTCGCTTCTGCCGGAAGTTCTGTGCGATGAGCATGCAGGCGGTCGCCGACTTGCTGCAGGTGGATCGGCGGACAGTGCAGCGGTGGGAGAGCGGGGACAGCCCGGTGCCGCCGTGGGCGATGTTGCTGGGGTCGAAGATGGCGGATGAGGGCTCGAAGGGGCGCGCGGTGATGCGGACGTGGTTGACGGAGCTTGCGGATGAAGAGGGGCGGCCGACGGAAATTGATGTGGATGTGGCTTGAACCCAGATCGCGCGCAAATATTTCTAGCCTCTGGGGCGTCCCCGCCCTACTCCCGTGATGCGTAATCGAAGACCAACGGCGCATGATCTGAAAACCGTGTCTCTGCGGCAATCGCGACGCGCCGGGTTCTTGTCGCGAGATTGGGTGTGGCTGCCTGGTAGTCGATGCGCCATCCGACGTTCAGGTCGCGGGCAGTCGGTTGGCGGGTCGACCACCAGGAGTAGTGGTCAGGCTCCTGGTTGAGTTTGCGGAACACGTCGACGAAACCGATGGGGCCGAAGACCTCGTCCAGCCACGCGCGCTCCTCCGGGAGGTAGCCCGACTGTTGGCGGTTCGCTGGAACGTTCTTGAGGTCGATTCTCTTGTGCACAATGTTCCAATCACCGCAGACAAGGCAGTCTCTGTCGCTTGCGGCCAGTTTGCGGAGGTGCTCGCTGAACTCGACTATGAAACGAAACTTGGCCGCTTGGCGCGCCTTGCTGCTCGACCCCGACGGAACGTAGACCGACGCGATGCTGAGGTTCCCAAAGCGAACCTCGAGGTAGCGGCCCTCGGGATCGAACTCTGCTGAGCCGAAGCCGTGAATCACTTCGTCGGGCTCGTCACGGGTGAAGACTGCCACGCCGCTGCGCCCCTTGTGCTCGCCGGGCTCGTAGAAGCAGTGGTATCCGGCGGGAACGAGCTCGAGCGCGTCCAACTGCTCGGGTTGGGCCCTGACCTCTTGGAGGCACACGACGTCCGCGTTCTGGCCGGGGAGCCATTCGTAGAAGCCTTTGCGTGCGGCAGCGCGGAGACCGTTGGCATTGAGGCTAATGACGCGCATGCGGGAGGCCGGAGGCTATCACGGGCCGACGGGCTCGAATGATGATTCACATGGCGGCGCAAACCGCCCTTCTCGCGCTAGACTCCCCCAGACAAATGGGCTGGTTTGGAAAGATCGTAGGAGGCGGCGTCGGGGCACTGATTGGAGGGCCTGCCGGAGCCGTCGTGGGCTTTGGTCTTGGCACCCTCTACGACAGCGCAGCATCGAGCGGCGCGAAGCAGCTCGATTCGGGGCTACTGGCCAACGCGCGGGCGACGACGGTTCCGGATGAGGTGGGGGTTCAGATCGTGGTGAAGACGAGCGCGGGGCTTCCGGAGTCGGCGCTTTGCGGGGTGACCTTCTTCACGGATGGCGAGAAGCCGCTCTCGCCGAGTGGGCGTTCGGGGGACCGATACCGCAGCGAGGTTGGTCAACTGATTGTGGCGGGGCGCGCGAGAGGGAATACGATTTCGGCGTATCTGCCGGCCGGAGCGATGCCGTCGAGTGTGACGAAGAGGATTCATGCACTCGTGAATGTTGGCACGAGGCAGCGCGATGGATCTG
>CAYZDM010000629.1:0-2265 GCA_964476875.1 uncultured Sandaracinaceae bacterium
ATGTCGGCATACGCAGGGACGAGCGTCTTCGAAGACATCGCCGAAGTCGCTACCTGGCCGATCGTTGGCCCACTTTACCGAGAAGCCGGGGTTCCCGAGGGGCCCGCGCCTGAAACCAACGACTTCGGATGCATCGCGATGAGGGCGCACGACGAGGTCACTGTTCCCCAAGGACTGGTCGCCGTATTCACGAAGCTCGCGTTTCTACGGGACCTCGGCATGCTGACCAACGATGCATTCGACCATTGCCGTGGTGAGAACACCGGTCTTCCGTACGATACCGAAGGCATAGTCATCTACGAGGACGGCATCGTCCTCAACGAGTTCACCTCAATGCCGGAGGCGGGCATAGGTACGCGCGACGACCAATACGTCTTTACGATGGAAGTCGGCGGGACGGCCGATTTCGGCGGCGAGAACTACGGGGCCACCCTCGAGATGGAGCTCGACCTGGGGCCCACCACCGTCCCGGTACTCGGAGATCCAATCCCCGTGGAAAAGGTATCTTGGCCACGCGGGGTGTATTCCTTGGCTCTGCTGAGTTCGAATCACTTCCGGCTCCGAATGGTCGATGCTCCTGCGGGCAACTTCGACGTGACCGAGGGCTGGGTTCTAGTTGCCGAATCGAGTAACGAACGGATCGTCGGCTCTGTGTTCGTTCGCGAAGCGTTTCGGTTCCAGGCGCCGATACCTGTCCCACAGGTATTCGACCCTCCGCTTCAGTTCCGGTTTCTATTGAAGAACTGAACCTCATGAGCGCGGCGCGAAGACACTATCGGTGGAACCGGCTCTCGATATGTTCGCGGCGCGCGACGTACACGCATGCCATCGACTGATGAGTTACGATCGAGCCTTGATGCGCCCGGCTGACGACCTGGTGGCCGCCGTGGAACGGGTCGGCGACGGGAAGTAGTCGTTCCGCGGCCTTTGTTGCACGGCCCTGTGTTTGGGGGAATACTTCAGGCGTTGCGGGGTTGAAGACCTGAGATGGATTTGGGGCAAACAGGGGAGTTGAGCACCATACTGCGTCGGTTGAGCCGGCTCGCAGCGGCATTGACTGTCCTCGTAGTAGCCATACCGGCCCTGCTTTCCAGCCCTGGAAGCGACGTCCCGTGCAAGGCGGATGCCGCGCTTGCGCAGCTGGCCGTTTCCAACCGAGTCCTCCAAGAACCTCCATCTGAGCGCCCCGAGGCCTACGCCGAGGGCGCCGCGGACTCATTCGAGGACGACGACCTCAGCTGCGACGAGCCGCTCTCGCCCTCGATTCAATGCACTGTACCGCTAACAACATGCAGCTCGCCGGCTCGACGTCTTAGCAGCGGCGAGCTGGCCCGCACCTATCTCGCCCGCGGCCCCCCTTCCGCCTGACGAAGCCCATCGGGCTTCGTCTGCAGCGTGTGTGATTGCCCCTGAGCGATGGGGCAGTGGTGTGTTCTGAGCGCGAAGGCGGATTGTCATGTCGAAAATTGAGTTGAAGGGCGAGCCACGACGCTCGTTCCCCGTTGCGGATCTCAAAGCAGGATTCCTGGTTTTTCTCATCGCGCTTCCCCTATCTCTGGGAATCGCGATGGCCAGTGGCTTCCCCCCGATTTCGGGTGTCCTCACGGCGATCATCGGAGGGATGCTCGTCACATTTCTCGGCAGCGCGCGCCTGACCATCAAGGGTCCAGCCGCCGGACTCATCGTCATTGCACTGGGCGCCGTTCAGGAGCTGGGTCAGGGCGATCCGATGGTTGGATATCGCCGGGCCCTGGCGGTGGGTGTTGTCGCGGCCTGCGTGCAAATCGTGCTGGCCCTACTCCGATCTGCTTCGATCGGCGTGGCGATGTCGCCCTCCGTCGTTCACGGAATGCTCGCAGCAATCGGTGTGATCATCATCTCGAAGCAAGCTCACACGCTCGTAGGCGTCGCACCTGAGGCCAAAGAGCCGCTCGAACTGCTAGCCGAAATTCCCCATAGCGTAGCGCACGCGAACCCGGAAATACTCGCGCTCGGGGTGCTTTCACTGGTCATTCTTTTCGGTTGGCCCCTGATTCGGCAACGTTGGGCACGGGCGCTTCCCTCGCCCATCGTGGTGCTCGCCGTCACGGTGCCGATTAGCCTGTGGCTCGACCTGGACCACTCGCACGCCTATCAATTTCTGTCGCACCAATTCCATGTGGGGCCGGAGTTCTTGGTTCAGCTGCCAGGCTCACTTCTGGACGCCATGGTGTTCCCCGACTTCTCGATGGTATGGACCGCCGCGTCGCTCAAATACGTCGTCAT
>CAYZDM010000630.1:0-2258 GCA_964476875.1 uncultured Sandaracinaceae bacterium
CCCGGCTCCCGAGGAGCTTTCGGAGGCGAAGTATGTGGGAGCCTTTCCTGCTGCGGAGTACGGCGATCTACCCGTGTTGTTCTTGGACGCGTTGTCGTACCTAGGCCCTGAGGCGAGCGCCGTTCTCGAGTCGGACGCCGACTTTGAGCCCGAAGTGCTCGGGCCGGATCCTACTTTCGATAGTGTTCAGGGTCTCCGGGACTCCGTGCGGGCCGATCTGGTATCGGTCGTCTACGAATCCCTCATGAGTCAGAGCGAAAGTCAGAGCCAAGGCGTGGAAACTTGCGGTTGGGCCGATGCCTTGACGGAAAAGGCCGATTCGGGCGCCACAGCAACCACGGCCTTCTCGGTCGTCAAGCGCTCTTGCTCTGACGCGAACCTCATTCTTGCGCATGAGATTGGACACAACCTGGGCGCCAACCACAACTGCACCGCTAGCGCAGGGAAGTACAACTGCGGGCACTACACACCGGTCTCCAGCGATGCGCAGACAGAGCCATGGCGAACCGTCATGTCCTACGGGACGTACTGCGGCTGCAGGGCGTCGGTAGCGACGGGCGATGGCACCGTTCCGGACGTGCCTGAGAAGTGCAAGACAGGGCAGAATGCATGCGCCGACAACGAGGACTGCGAGACGACGGGCTTGATCTGCAAGAGAGGCCAGTGCATCGGCGAGAAGAGTTGCATGCGTGTCGCCTGGTTCTCGAATCCAGACGTGGACTACCCGGATTCCCCGCCCGCTGACGCGACGGGTACGGCCCAGGCAGACAACGTGCGGGCGTTCGAGGAGCGGGCTGGTGACGTCAGTCAGTACCGCTGCCTAGAGAGTGGTAAGGATGCCAACATCTGGATGAAGGACGATTGGGAAGATCAAGGTGCCGAGCCGGCGGGGGCCGCGCCGCCGGGCACAGCGATGTGGCGGTCGCCTTACATCTGGGTACGGCAGAGCGAAGACGAGGCTCTGGGAGATGAGTCTCAACATTTCGCGCGCGAGCATCAGCACCAAAACCCGGTGAAAGACGAGACCAGCTACCTCTACGTGAAACTGCTGAATACCGGCGGCGAGCCTGAAACCGCCCCCTTGGAACTCTACTACGCAGATGCCAGCACCGGGCTCAACGATCCAAGCGACTGGAAGCTGATCAACGATCCCCTCAAAGCTCGCACCATCGGTGCGGGCTCAGTCGACGTGGCGCAGATCTCGTGGTCCGGGCCCGGTGCGGGGCCGTACAGCCTGCTCGCACGATGGAACGTCAAGGGGACACCGCTGGAATTCACGAACCTCGCCAAGGCCGTGTATGCGGACAACGATCTCATTTGGCGCAACGTGCACATCGTCGATCTCGGCGAAAAGCCGGAAAGCGATACCGTGTTTGCGGTACCGGCTGACGAGCACCCCCCCGGCTCCCCCAGCCCCGGTCCCACCAACCATGCCCACATCGCGAACCCCGATACGTACTTGGTGATCACGACGAACCCGATGAGCCGTCGTAAGATCGATTGGAACAAGACCGTCAACGCCTGGATCAAGGTCGACCCGCGGGTGCTCGACCTCAGCTCAGGGATAGCGCGAACCGACCGGCTCGAGCGGACCGACCAGCTCGATGAGAAAGGCAGTGTCGTGTTCCGGGTGCCTCTCGACAAGGGTGTGAAGCTGCTCGGCCCATTCCGGGTGCCGCGCAACGAGCCCACCCACATCACACTGACGACTTCAGTCAACCCATCCCTCATGGACAAGGTGGAGTCTCAGCTCACGAACCCGGTCCACTACGATATCACTGTCAGGCAGATCCGTTCGTCTGGCATCAAGGACTTCGAAAACACCTCGAAGCTCTTGAAGGATGGACGGGTGATCGGCGGAGTCAGCTACACGCTCAGGGTGCCGGCCGGCAAGTAGCCTGCCGCAGACGGGTCAGCGTATGGGTGCCCGCGCAGGCGCGAGCTCGACTGACCACGATCTGCAGGGACCTGCTGGCGGATAGGTCGCTCTGGACAGTCGCACGTTCGAAGTGATCCGAACCGGGCGCGTCGCGGTGAGGGGACAGGCCCCAGACGGCATCGTGTGTACGCGGAGCTCTGAACGTTGATGTGCACGGGACAGTCCCCGCCGCTTAAAAGAAAGAAGCCCTGCTTCTTTCGAAACAGGGCTTCATAATTCCGGCGACGTCCTACTCTCCCACAGGGCTGCCCCTGCAGTACCATCGGCTCTGATAGGCTTAACTTCCGAGTTCGGGATGGGATCGGGTGTGACCCTACCG
>CAYZDM010000631.1:0-2258 GCA_964476875.1 uncultured Sandaracinaceae bacterium
GGGATGCGGAGACCGTAGGGTATTGCGATATCGAGAAGAAAGATCCGGACAATCCGGATGCGATTACACGGGTGGACTTCGTGCTCAACAAGGGGTTCGCGCCCTTCGAAGATCTGATCCTCGCGAAAAAGCTGAGTGAAGAGCAAACCCCCAAAAGTTTGAGGAAGCGTAGATGTTTCCCATCTGTTGGGGACTTTTTGCCCAAGCAATAGCGGAGGCTCGATGGAAAAAACAAGCCGACTGGTCGGGGGCCTCGGAAGCAGGCGAGAGCACGTCGATCGAGATCCCGGACGACTACGTGAAGGAAGAACGGGGCCGCACAGGGCGCTCGGTTCTGATGGCGATGGAGCCTGAATTGGCGACGACGGTTCTGTCGGAGGATGGCCCTTAGCGGGGCACTCGTGGCGCACGAGCAACTGCTCTTCAGGAAGCCCAGCCTTGTGGTGCTTGATAGCGAATGATGCAGCGAGCCGGTTTCCGAACCGACCTGTCGTTGGTTGCGACGGTTCGTTGACCTGAACGCTGAGCAACTCCGGCAAAGTGAGTACGGTCATCCTGAGGTGAACAACTACGTATGTGAGCTTTCAATTATTTGGAGGTGAACAATTACGTATGCGTCTTTCGCACGCTTCGAAGTGCGTAAAATGACTCGTTTTCAGAAGCATGATGAGAACAATTACGTATAGCCGGTGAAGAATTACGTATAGACGGCTTGCGCGCGGCCGACGTAGTCAACGCACACCGCCTGTCATTCTTCCACACTCATTTCACGACAAGGCGTGGAGGCCGCATGAACCGAACGAGTCATTTCTCTCCACTGCTACTGGTGGTGGCGCTGTCACCAGTTCTCTTCCAGACGTCGTATACGTGCGCGCGAGGGAATGCCGATCTCTCGCAGCTGGAATACAGGACCGACGGGCAGAACCGAATCAATGGATTCGCTTCGGCTACCGACACCTACAGCGTCTACGACAACAGCTCTATGGCGATCGTGAGCACGGTCGCCGCCGATTCTAGCTCGGTGGTAACCTACCAATTGTTCTACAACGGCACGTACGACGATGCGATCGCTGCCGGAAGCGGCGGCGGAACCGCAACGCTGGCGGTGCCAGCGGGACGCAGCAAGCTACGGGTCTCAGTGAGGTCGCCAGAAGGCGCGTTCGGTACGTACTTCGTCGACATCAATCCGGCGTGCAGCAGCTCTGCCGAGTGCGATGACGGCAATGAATGCACCAGCTCAGGACTGTGCGACACGCTCACATCGGACTGCATTTTCGTCAACCTTCCCAATTTCTCGTCGTGCGACTTCAGCGCACCCGGGGACGGCCTTTGCCAGGCAGGTGCGTGCGAACAAGGTTTCTGCGGGACAGACCCGATCGACTGCTCGGGGGTCCACGATTGCCTATCCGACGGCCAATGTGATGAGGCCTGCGACCCGACCGGCACTTGCGAACGTTGCGTGGGTCAGAACGATCCGGTTCCTGTCGGTACCCCGTGCGTAGTGGGATTTGCAGGCACGATGGGCAACGTCTGCGCCGGGAACGGCCGCTGTTTCCCGTGTCTTGATAGCCTGAATCGAGGCAGGTGCGTGAATGGAGCCAACGACGGCGTAGTGTGCGATCCCGCTGCGGTTCCGAGCGAATGTCCGGACGGAGCGTGTCTCACCAATGCGTCGAACGTGTATGACAATCCAAACTGCGACAGCACGCCGAACGAGTGCCTCCTCGCACCGTCGTTTTGTGACTCAAAGGCATGTCAGCCGCGTCCGCAAGCACCCGACGGCACCGCCTGCACCGATGGCGTGTGCCAGGGCGGCCTGTGTCAGCTCGATCCCTAGGTAGCGACGCGGCCACTGGCTGCGACAAAGGAAAGACCCCGCTTCGGCGGGGTTTTTTTTTAGACAAAAGAGATCTGACTGACAGCCGGCATGAACTGGAAGTCAACGCAACGTGCCCGTGGCTCTCGCGTTTCCCTGTCCGAGTGCCGCGAGCGCCGCACCTTTCTCAGCGAGCATTTCCTTTGCGTAGGTAGGCTTCCCTTCGGCCAGCGATGATACCCTCGGAACCGGTCGATGGAGGCTGGGACCGGAGCTCGTCCTCGGCATTTCCGCGAGGAGGTGGGTCACGGTCTTGGCTGTGCGAACCGAATGGTCGCTCGGCAGCGCCGGAAACCAGGCGGACGTCAACACCCTGGTTCTCGACTACCTGCTCTTCACCTTGGTCTTCTGGAAGCCCAACCCCGTGGTGTTCGATATTGAA
>CAYZDM010000632.1:0-2256 GCA_964476875.1 uncultured Sandaracinaceae bacterium
CTTAGCTTTCGCTCACTTGGTTGCACCGGCGATTCCTAGGTCAGTCGTCTTGGGGACGCCAGTGTATACGCCAGTTCCGCCCGAGTTCAATGCTGTATTGCCTTCGGAAAAGCGACGTAGCCAAGCTCATGCTAAGAAGGAATAAGAGAGTATGTCGGCTATCGTTTGGATGGATATGGAGATGTCGGGCCTCGAGCCCGAGACCGAGCGCGTCTTGGAAGTCGCGGTTCTAGTCACTGACGGCGATCTCAATGTCGTCGCGGAGGGGCCTAACCTGGTCGTTCATCAGTCGGACGCGGTTCTCGAAGCGATGGACGAATGGAACACGACCCACCACGGTCAGTCGGGGCTCGTCAAGCGCGTGCGCGAGTCAACCATCGACGAGGCACAGGCATCGGCAGCCTTGCTGGCCTTCCTCGGGGAGCACACCAAAAAGAACAAGGCGCCGCTGGCGGGCAACTCGATTCATCAGGATCGTCGCTTCGTCGCTCGCTACCTCCCAGAGGTCGAAGATTGGCTCCACTACCGCAACATCGACGTTTCGACCGTGAAGGAGCTGGCCCAGCGCTGGTATCCAAAGCGTTACTCCGGCCGACCGACGAAGAAGGGAAGCCATCGCGCGATGGACGACCTGCTCGAGTCAATCGAGGAACTGAAGTACTACCGGAAGGCCTTGTTTCTTCCCGTCGACTCATGAGGCTTGCCGCAGTTCTTTTAGTGATGTGCGCTGGTTGCGCGGGAGCGACCAAGCCGGATACACGAACCGCCGAGTCGATCGTACGAAGCCAAACGCCGCCGCGTTCGGTAGTGGACGCAGCGTCCGGGAAGTCGATCGAGCTGGACGCATTCTTCGCCGCGTTGCGCACGAAAGCGGTCGTCTACGTGGGTGAGCGTCATGATCAACCCAGCGATCACGGCGTCCAGTTCGCGATTCTGCGACAACTGCACCGCGATGAGCCATCTCTGGCGATCGGGATGGAGATGTTCCAGGTTCCGTTTCAGGAGCCACTGACCCGCTGGAGCGCCGGACAAATCGACGAATCCGTGCTTCGCCGAGACACCGAGTACGACGATCGTTGGGGTTTCGACTTCAGCATGTATCGACCGATACTCGAGTACGCACGCAACCGGGGCATCGAAGTGATAGCCCTCAACGCCCCTCGTGAGGTTGCCTACGCGGTCGCCAAGGACGGCCTCGATTCGCTCACCGTCGAGCAGGCAGCCGAGCTTCCGGAACTCGATCTAGCCAACGTGCAACACCGGGCCTTGTTCGATGCTGAGTTCGACGTCGGGGAGCACGCGGCAGGTGACCGCGTGGATCGCTACTACGAAGCGCAGGTCCTTTGGGATGAGACCATGGGGGCTCGGGTAGCGCAGACCATCGTCGGTCCGGATGGACCCGCCAAGATGCTCGTGCTGGCCGGCCGCGTGCATGTGAAGCTCGGCCTCGGGATTCCGGACAGAGCTGCGAAACGAGGGGCTCGGCCGTATGTCGTGGTGCTCCCCGTCACCGACAAAGAGCTCAGAGGAGAGCTGCGGAAGCGGCCGGAGGAGCGTTCGGCGGACTTCTACTGGGCGGTGGATCTGTGAATTCCTGCCCGTTTGCGCTCAGGTCCAGCTCAAACTAGAACACGTTCCAGTTTCGGCCTGCTCGGCCGGGCCTGATGCGTCCGAAGCCCCGCGCTCGGAACACCCGAAAGGAAACTCGATGACGGATTGCTTCATCTACGATGCGGTGCGGACCCCGCGCGGCAAGGGACGAAAGAAGGACGGCGCGCTCGCCGATGCGCCCCCACTTCGCATGGCCAAGGCGGTGCTTCAGGCGTTGCCGGAACGCGGCGATTTCGACAGCAAGGAGATCGAAGATGTGATCCTGGGCTGTGTCGAGCCGGTCGGAGAGCAGGGTGCCAACGTCGGTCGAATGGCAGCGATGATCTCGGGATACGACGAGAGCGTCCCCGGCTTTCAGTTGAATCGCTTTTGTTCATCGGGCCTCGAGGCGGTGAACATCGCCGCAGCGAAGGTCAAGGCTGGCGACGTCGACTTGATCGTCGGAGGCGGAATGGAGAGCATGAGCCGCATCTCGATGGGTGCAGCCGGCGGCGCATGGTCGACGGACCCCGAGCTCGCCTGGGAGACATCTTTCGTTCCTCAGGGCATCGGAGCTGACCTCATCGCCACGAAGCATGGATATAGCCGGAGGGATGTCGACTCCTTCGCCGTGGAGAGTCAACGCCGTGCGGCTGCTGCTTGGGA
>CAYZDM010000633.1:0-2253 GCA_964476875.1 uncultured Sandaracinaceae bacterium
TCGGGGGCACAGCTTCGGGGGTCGGGCGGGAGCGCCGCGAAGCGACTACCGGCACTAGCACGACCGGTTTGTCTTGGGCTCGAGGCTCGGCTGCTGTCGGCTCGACGGGCGCTACTGGGGGCGACGAATCTGTCGTATTGAAAGTGACATCCACCACGTTCGAATCTGAACGGGCGCCCCTACCCATGCCCGCGTCGAGGCGCACGGCCTACAGTGCGAGCAGGTGAGCACCGAACGACGCGAGGAGGACCACGCTCCATCGTACTGCTCGTTCCCGTCCGGCGTGGGCCACTAGGCGCCTCTCGAGAAAGGCAAGCCTACGTGCGGGTTATCCGCTCACCGACGCCGTCTCTGTAAGGGCACGACGGTACCACCGGCGGATGCGCTAGCAAGCTGGCCCTCTTGAAAAGGCTAGGGGAACTCCGACGCTAGCTTCTCGAGGAAGGCCCAGACGGCCTTGATGCGAGGAAGGTTACGGAGGGCTCGGTGTCCGGCGAGCCAGACGGGGATCTCCGGGATCGGCGGTAGGTCTTCCTTCGCCACGTCAATCGCTTCGAGGTCGGGGTAGAGTTTCGCAAGTGGTAGCGCCAAGACGGCCACGCCAAGCCCACCGCGAGCCGCGCGCAACCTGACCGCCAAACTGGTTGTGCGCAGCACCGGCTCCACTTCAGGCAACACGGAGCGCAACCAGACCGCATCAGGCAAGTACGCCTGCGTCGTGTCCCAATCTAACCAGTCGAGTTCTGCTGGCGACTTACCGCGGTGCTCGGCCACGTACTCCTTCGAGCCGAAGACGCCAAAACGGAAGGTGGCGACGCGACGAACGACCAAGTCGCCGCTATCCGGTCGTACGAACCTCAGTGCGACATCTGCGTGTCGTCGAGTGAGGTCCACGATCGCGTCCCCCGAGATCAGCTCCAAGCGCAGACCGGTGCGCTGGCGTAGGAACGCTGGCAGAGCAGGCGCGATCAGCTCGCTGGCGAGCAGGTCCGGCGCTGCGATTCGCACGACGCCGCCCAAGCGAGTGTCAATCCCTTCAACCGCATCCAAGAGCTCGGCGGCTGTAGCTTCAAATAGCTCGGCGCGAGGCGCGATCTCCTCCGCCGCGGCGGTGGGAACGAGCCCCTCGGGTAGCCGGTCGAAGAGGCGAACGCCGAGGTCGCGCTCGAGGGCCCCTATCCTCCGACTGACGGTGCTCTGATTGACGCCGAGTCGTGCCCCGGCCCCGGCGCAGCTTCCCTCTCGGAAAGCAGCCAGGAATATGCGGAGGTCATCCCAGCGCTCCATCGGCCCATCCTTGCACGGATGCAACGAAAGTGTGCATAAAAGCTTATTTCAATGCGAAATGGCATGGGACAAGCTGCGGATAGAGAGATCGCCAGGGACCTTGGCGTTCCGAGAAGAATAAAGGACCAGCCGATGAAACGTATCGAAACGCAAACCTCCGCCTCACGAGTCACGAACCTCACCGCGGCCGCCGTCACTCTCACCCTGGCTACGCTCACGGGGTGCGGCTCCCCAATCCGCCACGTACGCACCGCCCAGCCCGACGCTGTGGCCGCGGCGTCGGCTGGCCGAGAAGTTCCCGTCGGCACACCGATCCCTGTGGTCGCGGTTCTCGACATTGCATCGCGCGAGGGCGCCTCGGAGCGACCCACGGCCACAGAACAGGAACCCTACTTCGCGGTCCTAGAAAACGTTACGAACAACGAGGGGACGATAGTCGTCGAGGAAGGGACGCTAGTGATGGCACAGGTCACGCGTCGAAAGAATCCGCGAATCGGAAGGCCTGGTTGGATGGAAGTGTCTTTCAAGAGCACGACCCGCGCCGACGGCACCGTTGTACACCTCGACGACGCGCCACAGCGCTTCGAGGGCAAGAGCCGCGTCAAAGGTTCCATTACCCTGGCGGTCATTACATACGGGTTGGGTCTTCTCCGTACCGGAGGTGATGTGACATTGCCGGAGGGCACCGCGCTGGTGGCCCGGGTCGTGGAGTGAGGGAAGGAAAGCGGGTCGAATTAATTGGCAAGAAGCCCTCTATTAGAGGAGGGTAGGTCTTTCTTAGAAAGGATGACGCATATGTCAGCAAACTTGCTTACCGTTGGACTTTGGCTCTCGTTCGCTTTCTTGATGGTGACGCCGGCTACGCCGGCTGATGCTTGCGGGGGCCTTTTCTGTTCTGCTTCGGCGCCGGTTAATCAGGCCGCCGAACGCATCATCTTTTCGAAGAACGCGGATGGCACGGTCACC
>CAYZDM010000634.1:0-2248 GCA_964476875.1 uncultured Sandaracinaceae bacterium
TTCTTCATGGGACCTCCGAAACTTCAAGCAGCCCAACGAGAACCGCCAATGCGAGATGATGTACCCCTCAATTATGTCTGAATTGTTTCGTGGCCGTAAATACGAGGGTGGCGCGACAAAGTAGGCCAGTTCGCCTCACGCCTAGCGGTACTCGGCACTTTGGACGGTTACCCTAAAAAACTCCCCCTCGGTGTCGAATCGGTCGGTCCCGAAGTACCACCCGGCCCGCATCTGGACGGGAACGGTATACCCCGCAAAGCTCCGCTCCTCTTCGACAATCCCGCCAAAGGTGACGTACCGGTGCGGCGTCCCCCCAGGATTGCCCCAGCGCGAGAGCTGGATGCGTTCGAGGGCCCCCCGTTTGTCCAGCTGCAGGTGCAGTTTCAGCGTCTCGGGGCCGACTGATACGCGGGCGCTCGCCTCGTCTGTCCCCTCCCCTGACCAAGACGCGGCGCTTGCTGCGAGTGCTGACGGCAACCAGATCAGCTCGCTTGCGAATAGGCACCATGGATGCGCGGACCTGCGCAGACCACATCATCCCTCGGTGTTGGTCGATGATCTCGTCCGCGGTGAAGCCGTGCCAACGCTTCAGCTTGAGCTGACCCTTCATCCGGAGTCGGACCGCGGTTGCGCGTTTGGTGCCGGGAGCGATGGCGTGATGAAGATAGCGCCGCGCGGGCTCCAGCAAGCTCCGTCCCCGCGCTGACACACCCGCGGGCGGTGCTACTCTCCGCCCCGATGCCCTCGCTACTCAACACAGTTCGCGATCTCGAACGCCTTCGCCAGATTGCCGGTGTGCTTGCGGTGCACGGCTTTGGTGAAGTCGTCGATCGAACGGGTTTGAGCAGCCTGATTCCGGGCCGAAAGCGCGGCGACGGAGCTCGAATGGCAACGGGGATTCGACTTCGGAAGGTCTTGGAGGATCTCGGGCCGTCGTTTGTGAAGCTCGGACAGATCATGTCGACGCGTTCAGACCTGATTCCGGAGGATATCCTCGTGGAGCTCAGGAAGCTTCAGGACAGCGTGCCGCCGGTGCCCTTTGAAGCGATCCAAGAGCAGGTCGAGCGAGAGCTCGGACGCAGCCTCGCGGACGTCTACGAATCGTTCGAAGAGACGCCCCTCGCCTCGGCCTCCATTGCTCAGGTCCACCGGGCCCGACTGCGAATCGGCGACGAGTCAGCCGAGGTCGTGGTCAAAGTCCAACGACCTCAGGTGCAGGCCTTGATGGCTCGCGACGTGGACCTCCTCTACTGGCTCGCCCAGGCCATCGTGCGCTCGATGCCCGAATCACATCTGTACCGACCCGTGAGCCTCGTCGAAGAGTTCGATCGCTCGGTCTCGGCAGAACTCGACTTCTCGCTCGAAGCCGACAACCACGAGCGCTTCGCCGCGAACTTCGAGGACAACCCCCACGCGAAGTTCCCGAAGGTCTACCGCAGTGCGAGCGCAAAGCGGGCCCTGACGCTCGAGTACCTAGAAGGCCGACGACTCGACGCTGCACTTCGCGCGGGCGTGAGCGGAGAACTGATGGCGAGGCGCTCTCTCGGCATCATCGTCCAGCAGATTTTCGGGGACGGCTTCTTTCACGCCGACCCACACCCGGGCAACATCATCATCCTGGGGCCGAACGAAGATCCGATCATCGGCATGGTCGACGTCGGCATGGTCGGGCGGCTGACGCCCAAAATGCAAGACCGCACGATCGACTTGATGCTTGCGGCCGTACAAGAGGACTACACCGGGATCGCAGACGCCCTCTACTCGATCGGAAGGCCGACACAAAAAGTGCGCCGCGAAGCCTACAACGCGGAAGTCGCGAGGCTCGCACAGCGCTATCTCGGCAAGCGGCTCAAGGAAATCGAAATTGGCCCACTGATTCGCGACTTGGTGATGGGGTCGAGGAAGTTTGGCGTAGAGATCCCCAGCGAGTTCTTGATGCTCGGGAAGAGCCTCATGACGGTCGAGGGGGTGGGCAAAGAGATCTACCCCGAGCTTGATCTGCTCTCGGAGATTCGACCTTACTTCGCGGACCTGTTGCAACAGCGGTACTCGCCGGAGCGGATGACGCAAGACGCGCTCCGAGGCTTGCGTCGGTTGGGCGGTGCGGCGTCAGAGATGCCTCTGCAGGTCGAGGAAATTCTAGACGACCTACGCAGCGGGGCGTTCAGCATTCGGTCGCACCAGACCCACCTGGAGTCCGCCGCAGATCGATTGGGCCGGCGTGCATTCAGCGGGTTGATCGTGGGTT
>CAYZDM010000635.1:0-2246 GCA_964476875.1 uncultured Sandaracinaceae bacterium
TTCCGATAGAGCTGGGCAGCCTCACCTGGTGGATTGCGGTGCTCTTCATGATCGGGTCGACGCTGTTCGCGGTTGGCTCAGCGAGCGCGCTCTATGGGCACGGGTTGGCCGCGCAAAGCGGGTTGGTCTTCTTTGCCGGATCGATCTTTTTCACCAGCGCCGGGTACCTCCAGTTCCTCGAAGTCATCAACGAGCCCGACGCACTTACAAAGACGCGTCCGCCCACTTCGTTCTGGCGTTGGGAGCCACACAAGCTCGGGTGGTGGGCAGTACTCGTGCAACTGGTCGGCACACTTCTGTTCAACATGAACACCTTCGAAGCGACGCAACACCTCAGCAGCCTCGACCAAGATCGACTGGTCTGGGTACCCGATGCGCTGGGGTCGATCTGCTTCCTCGTCGCGAGCTACCTCGCGTACGGGGAGGTCTGCAACGATTGGATGGACTGGCAGCCTCGCAACGTCTCCTGGTGGATCGTCGTCATCAATCTGCTTGGTTCGGTGGCGTTCGGCGTTTCAGCGGTGGCGTCGTTCGTCCTGGTTCAGTCGGGCGAGCTGGTGAGCGCCTACGATTCGAACCTGGGGACATTCGCCGGGGCCATTTGCTTTTTCGTCGGAGCCTACTTGCTACTCCCTGAAATGACCTCACATTCCGAACGGCACGCTTCCTCGGGCTAGCGAGCTCGAGCCTTAGGTTTGGCGCAAGCACGAAAGGATCACTTTTCATGGTTACTAAGCAACGCAAACTCAGTGAGCTCTCCGACCGCGAGCAACAACTGAGCCCGGTGTACGCACGCACAGCCATGGATCGGCCGATCTCCAAGTACGAACTGCCTGAAGGCGAACTCGATCCCGATGTAGCCTACAACCTCATCCACGACGAGCTCATGTTGGACGGAAACTCCCGACTCAACTTGGCAACGTTCGTCACGACTTGGATGGAGCCACAGGCTGAGAAGCTGATGGCGGAGTGCTTCGACAAGAACATGATCGACAAGGACGAGTACCCGTACACGGCCAAGATCGAGGAACGCTGCATCAATATCGTGTCGCGTCTATTCAATGCCCCAGAAACTGGAATAGGCGCCTCTGCAATCGGCTCTTCGGAAGCAGTCATGCTGGCCGGAATGGCGCTGAAGTGGAAATGGCGCGAACGAATGAAGGCCAAAGGCAAAGCTGCTGACAAGCCGAACATCGTCATGGGCAACAACGTACAGGTGGTCTGGGAGAAGTTCGCTCGATACTGGGAAGTAGAGCCCCGATACATCGAGATGGAGCCCAACCAGTACACGATCACTCCCCAGGGCGTGCTCGACGCGGTTGACGAGAACACCATCGGCGTAGTGGCGATTCTAGGGGTCACCTATACGGGCGCGTTTGAGCCTGTCGAGGCGATCCACGACGCCCTGGTCGAGCACAACGCAAAGACGGGTCACGACATCCCGATGCACATCGACGCCGCGAGCGGGGGCTTCGTCGCCCCGTTCCTGCACCCCGAACTAAAGTGGGATTTCCGACTGCCGCTGGTGCGGTCGATCAACGTGTCGGGTCACAAGTATGGGCTGGTCTATCCCGGCATTGGTTGGGTGGCGTGGAGCTCTCACGAAGACCTGCCGAGCGATCTGATTTTTCACGTCAACTACCTCGGTGGCGACATGCCGACGTTCACACTCAATTTCTCGAGGCCCGGAAATCAGGTCGTCGCCCAGTATTACAACTTCATTCGACTCGGGCGGACGGGGTATAAGCGTGCCTTCGAACAGATGCGCGACATCGCGGTCCACCTCTCCTCCGAGATCGAGAAGACCGGGCGCTTCGACCTGTTGAGCAAAGGGGACACCATTCCGGTCTTCGCGTTCTCGCTCAAGGATTCGAGCCACTACACGGTTTACGATCTCTCCGACAAGCTTCGCGAGCATGGCTGGCAGGTGCCGGCCTATACGATGCCGCCGAAGGTGGAGGACCTGTCGGTTCTTCGAATCGTCGTTCGAGAAGGGTTCAGTCGGGACCTTGCAGACATTCTGCTGAGCGATATCAAGTCGGCCATCGAGCACTTCGAGTCACAGCCGGGATACAAGCCCAAGAAGCCGAAGTCGAAGGGCAAAGTGCACAAGAACTGCTAAAGGCCGGACGAGGCGATGATTCCTGATGTAACGTCTGGACGCTGGGAGATCCTCGTAGTCGCCCTCATATTGGGCGCCGCCCACCTCCTCGCGCCTGTGGCCTATCGGATTCGAAGGGACCCTG
>CAYZDM010000636.1:0-2245 GCA_964476875.1 uncultured Sandaracinaceae bacterium
TGACCCTCGCGTTGACCTCGTACGACGCGCGAAACGGGAGCGCGAACCTCGTCGGGCCTGTCGGGCATCGATTCGCCCGCGCCCTGATGCTCGCGTTCGGCCTGGTCGCTTGGTTCCTGCCGTTGGAAGGCGGACTGCTCACCTATCGCCTATTCCGAAGGCGGTCGGCGATGCTCGGCTTAGCCACCATGGCGTCAACGCTCGTGCTCGTCATCATCGGCGCCGCACTTGGACACCTGTTGATCGAGCCGCAGGCGATCTGGGGGGCATCGCCCGGGGGCGCCGTCGGAGAGCTTCTGGGCGAAGTCCTTCGATCACTGCTTGGGTTCTACGGAACGGTGATCATCGGCTTCGCGATTCTTGCGACCGCCGTGATCCTGCGAACCCCGTGGACCCTCGAGGAGGTCGCACAAGCGTTCGTGCGCGTTGGCCACGCGGCGTGGGCAAAGGTCCAGAGTGTTTTCGACGCCCTCCGCGAAGCATGGGCGGAAGCGCGTGAGCTTCACGAGGAAGAAATCCGAGTGAGCCAGCCCCGGATCATGGGCGTGCAGCTCGACGATGATGAAGAGCCCGAGGAACGACCGCAGGCGCCGGTGGTCGTTACGCCACCCAAGCCGAAGGTCCAAACGCCCAGAGCGGAAAGTGCGACTGGTCCGACAATCGTCGCACCAAAAGCAACCAAGCAGGCACCACTGGAGATCTCGAGACGCAGCAGGCGAGACCACCGAGAGTTCCGCCTGCCGCCCAACGATCTTCTCGATGAGCCCGACTCCTCAGTCATTCACGTCGACGCGGAACAGCTGCGGGAGAACGCCGAGCTACTAACCGAGAAACTCGCGGCGTACGGGGTGCGGGGCCGTGTAGACGAGATCCACCCTGGGCCGGTCGTCACGATGTACGAGTTCGAGCCGCAGAGCGGGACCAAGGTCTCCAAGATCGCGGGGCTCGCAGATGACCTCGCCATGGCATTGGCGGCCCAGAAGGTGCGCATCGTCGCGCCGATCGCAGGCAAGGCCCGCGTGGGATTCGAGCTTCCGAACGACGTCCGCCAGACCGTTCATTTGCGTGAAATCATGGAAGATCGCCGCTGGGAGAAGCAGGAGGGCGCGCTCCCCATGGCGCTGGGCAAGGACATCGGAGGGCAGCCGGTGTACGCCGACCTGGCGCGTATGCCTCACTTGCTGGTCGCTGGCGCGACCGGTTCTGGTAAGAGCGTCGCGCTCAACGTCATGCTGACGTCGATCTTGGCGAAGAAGACTCCGGAAGAGGTCAGGATGCTGATGATCGACCCGAAGGTGGTCGAGCTTCAGGTCTTCGACGGAATCCCGCACATGTTGCTGCCGGTCGTCACCGACATGAAGAAGGCTTCTCTCGCGCTTCGGTGGGCGGTCGATGAGATGGAGCGGCGCTATCAAATGTTCGCAGATGCGGGCGCGCGAAATATCGACACCTACAACAGGCGTGTCGACCGGGTGCTTGAAGGCGACCTTTCCATCGAGAAATTCATGCCGAAGCGCAAGGGCAAAGTCAGCGCCCAAGACGCGAACGGACAAGAGATCCTGCTGGACCCAAGCGACGGCGAGGCTTCGGATGCGGAGAACTTCGAGCCGGAGAAACTGCCTTCTGTGGTCGTCGTCGTGGACGAGTTTGCCGACCTGATGATGGTCGCGGCCAAGGATGTGGAGGCCTGTATCGCGCGGCTCGCACAGAAGGCACGCGCGGCCGGCATTCACGTCATCCTGGCGACGCAGCGTCCGAGCGTCGACGTCATCACCGGCATGATCAAGGCCAACTTCCCGGCACGCGTCGCGTTCAAGGTTGCGCAGCGCCAGGACTCGATGACGATCCTCGGGCGTTCCGGCGCAGAGCATCTGCTCGGAATGGGAGACATGCTGATGATCCCGCCTGGCGCGAGCGACTTGCAGCGGGTGCACGCCGCGTATGTGAGCGAGGACGAGGTAAAGGCCGTCTGCGACTTCCTTCGCGAGCAAGGCGAGCCCGAGTACCAGCAAGAGATCCTCAAACCGCGCGAAGACGATGGTTTCGAAGGAGAGAGCGATGACCCGCTCTACGACAAGGCGGTCGAGGTAGTTGCGAACGCCGGCTACTGCTCGATCAGCCACGTGCAGCGACAGTTGAGCGTCGGCTACAACAAGGCCGCCAAACTCGTAGAGCGCATGGAACAAGAAGGCGTAGTAGGCCCCCCAAGCTCCAAGGCCGGAGGCCGCCGAGAAGTCCTAGTAAG
>CAYZDM010000637.1:0-2235 GCA_964476875.1 uncultured Sandaracinaceae bacterium
TCGAAGGGATCGCCAACGAGATAGAGGCTCCCCAACTTCCCATCCTCATCTGCGACAGTTTTGACCCCGAGTCTCTGGACGCGATCGCATCGAGGGCGGAGGTCGTCATCACGACCGTCGGCCCCTACTCCAAGTACGGCGCCGAACTCGTCGGAGCCTGTGTGCGCAACGGCACCGACTACTGCGACCTGACGGGCGAGACGCAGTTCATCGGCAACATGATCGACGCGTATGAAGAGGAAGCCAAGCGAACCGGCGCGCGGATCGTCCACTGCTGTGGCTACGATTCGATTCCGTCCGACCTCGGCGCCCTCGTCGTTCAGGAGGCGTTCAAGAAACAGCACGGCACCTACGCGTCTCAGGTCAAGATGGCGGCCGTGCAAATGAAGGGCGCATTCAGCGGCGGCACGATCGCCAGCATGCTCAACATGATGGATGAGATAAAAGAGAACCCAGGCCTTCGCAAGGTTCTGGGCGACCCCTACGCGCTGAACCCGAAGGGGGTCCGCGGTCCCGACAAGGGCGATCAAACTGGCGCCCGATACGACAAGGACTTGAGCATGTGGACCAGCGCTTTCATCATGGCGGGGATCAACACGCGCGTCGTTCGTCGGAGCCATGCGCTCATGGGGTTGCCGTGGGGGAAAGACTTCCGCTACTCCGAAGTCATGGGCACTGGGAAGGGGCTCAAGGGCTGGTCGAGAGCCGCTTCCATGACGGTCGGTCTCGTGGCGTTCATGGGGTCACTTGCCATTCCCTTCACCCGACCTTTCGTCGAGAAGCGCCTCCCCTCTCCGGGCGAAGGGCCCAGCAAAGAGCAGCGTGACAACGGCGCCTTTAAGACTCTGCTGGTCGCCCTCGGCGATGGTAAGACAGCCCGGGCGATGGTGTCGGACAGGCGCGATCCTGGTTACGGATCCACCGCCGTCATGCTCTCCGAAGCGGCGCTTTGTCTTGCGCTTGAAGGAACCGAGCTTTCGACGGGAGGCGGTATCCTCACGCCCGCAACTGCGATGGGGATGCGACTCGTCGAACGCCTGCGCGCGGCCGGCCTCACACTCGAAGCCCTGGACTGACGATCAACAAGGCGTCCTTGCGCGCGGGCCCCAATTGGCCGTATGAATCGCCCCATGACGATGATGCGAAAGCTGGGGGTCGCGCTTGCTCTGTTGGTGACGCTGATCTTTGCGGGCACGCTCTACTACTTCATGCCTCGCGCCACCAAGGTCCTGGTCACGGGAACCGAGGTCAAGCGAATGGACAACAAGGAGGGTGCGACCGGCGAACACCGAAGTCGAGACGTCCGGTTCGTCTACGCGAAGGAGCAAGAGACGCAGAAAGCGCGCGTCTTTCGTAACGAAGACAACGGTTGGTACTTCAAGTTCGACTCTGGCGATATCGCGGCAGAAGCTTCAAAACTGGCGACCAACGACGTCGAGGAGACGGCGCTGCTGAAGTACTACGGCCTACGCATCTCGGTCGTCGATTCGTATCCAAACGTCCTATCGTTGAAGGAAGTGCCCGCCGACTACGTATACGTTCCATGGGTCAACATGATCATCCTGGTCGTGTTGCTCATCGTGTTCCTCTGGGTCGGCGTCAAAGTCCGGAGACTCTTTAGCGGGGCGAAGGCCAAACTGAGCAAGCGGCCCGACGCCTCATAGATCGAAGCGTCTGCAATAGGCAGCCAATCGCTCACGAACCAACGCAGCGGTCAGTCCGAAGCCTTCCGGGCTGTGAATGTGGATGTCCCTGGGCTTGAGAGCCTCCGCATCGAGCATCGCTTGCATGGCCAAACGCGCCTCGGCGCCGAGTTCCATCCCGAGGTCACGGTAGACCTTGGTCATCGTCGCGATCGGATCGCGTCGCACATCGACATGGCGCACGTGGGCCACCCGCCCAGGCGGAAGCGCGTCCACAGTGTCGAGGGCCCGTTCGAGCGAGCCCGGCAGGTAGCTGCCCATGAGCTCCGGGCCCAACGCTTTCGGGTCGATATCGTCGCTGAAGAGTGCGCGTGTGTACGCGTAGAGACTGCACATTGAGCTGATGGTCGTGGCTGGGTCACGGTGGGTAAACACGAAGCGGGCGTCCGGGAACCTCTCGAGAATGGTGTCGACGAAGACCGAGTGCGTGGGGTCTTTCAGCGCAAACCGCACGCCGCGGGGCCTGTAGTGCTGAACCAACTGCAGTTGCTCGCGATACTGGCCGTATGCGATTCGAGGGTCCTGCCCCTGC
>CAYZDM010000638.1:0-2234 GCA_964476875.1 uncultured Sandaracinaceae bacterium
CTTCACCATGCCGGTCCCGATGAGGAAGAGGCCCTGCGTCACCTGGTCGTCGCGAAGGACGATCTTGCGTTGAAGCTGCGGTAGCAGTTGTGAGGCGCGGACGATAGGACCCGCGACCAACTGAGGAAAATACGTAACGAAGAACGCGAACTGAAAAAAGTTGCGTGTCGGTTCGAGCTTCCGACGATAGATGTCGATCGTGTAGCTGAGAGTCTGAAACGTGTAGAAGGAAATGCCGACGGGGAGGAGCACGTCGAGGAAGGGCGGATGCGGTATCTCGATGCCGAAGCAGAGCCCGAGCAGATCGGCCGTGGCTTGCGAAGCGAAGTTGAAGTACTTGAACAGACCGAGCAGGCCTAGGTTGGAGACCAGGCTGACGACGAGCCATCGCTTGCGAGCCCTCGGGTCGTCAGTGGCGTGAATTCGCAGTCCGACGATATAGTCGACGAGCGTCGAGCCCAGGATCAGAACGATGTAGGCGGGATGCCACGCCATGTAGAACAGGCACGACGCCAGGAACACGAAGATGATCCGCAACTGGGCGTGCCGCGCCAACAGCCAGAACCCTGTGACCGCGATCCCAAGAAACAGAATGTAGTCGAGGCTATTGAAGAGCACTGGTCCCCTTACCCAGCGTGAACGCGCCGGGTTTTAGCTGCAGGCGGGCCTGCACGCTAGTTGCTTGACGGGGACGCCGCTTAGACCAAGCATCTGCGGCCGGAGGTCATGATGAAGATTGCGGGTTCTGTAGCGCTGGTGACGGGTGGAGCCTCTGGCTTGGGCGAGGCGACGGTTCGCCAGCTGGTCAGTCAGGGGGCTCGAGTAGTCATCGTTGACCTGAACGAGGAGCGCGGCAATGCGCTGGCGGCCGAGCTGGGCGATGCGGCGACGTTCGTCCGAGCCGACGTCAGCAATCCCGAAGATGTTCAAGCGGCTGTCGATCGGGCCTCGTCTATTGGCACGCTCAGAGCGGCGATCAACTGTGCGGGGATCGGTATAGCCAAGCGCACCATAGGCAAGGATGGCACGCCACATGACCTGGGCGCCTTCCAGAAGACCATCTCCGTCAATCTCTTCGGGACGTTCAACCTCCTCAGGCTCGCCGCGTCCGCCATGGCCAAGAACGAGTCAGAGGACGGAGAGCGTGGCGTGGTCATCAACACCGCATCAGTCGCGGCCTTCGACGGTCAGATCGGTCAAGTCGCGTACTCGGCCTCCAAGGGTGGGATCGTCGGTCTGACGCTTCCGGCTGCGCGCGACCTCGCAAAGGCTCAGATTCGCGTAGTCACGATCGCCCCCGGCACGTTCGATACGCCACTGCTGGCCTCGCTCGGCGATGAGATCCGCGCCGCTCTCGCGGCAACGATTCCACACCCGAGCCGGCTAGGGCGTCCAGCAGAGTTTGGCGCGCTCGCCTGTCACATCGTCGAGAACAGCTATCTCAACGGCGAGGTCATCAGGCTCGACGGCGCCATTCGAATGGCACCCCGCTAAGTTGTCGCAGGCCGCGACATGGCATCTGTCGCCGGTCCGGCGGCGTCGAATCCTCGGGCTCGCGCTTCCGATCATCGGTGGGATGTTGTCGCAGAACGTCCTCAACCTCGTGGACACGGGGATGGTCGGCACCTTGGGAGATGCCGCGCTCGCCGGAGTTGGGCTCGGCGGCTTCGCGAACTTCTTGTTGTCGGCCTTCATTCTTGGGATTTCGGCGGGGGTTCAAGCCATGGCTGCGCGACGCGTCGGGGAAGGACGCCTCTCAGAGACTGCGATTCCGCTCAACGGGGGCCTGTTGCTCGCGTTGTGCATCGCGGTGCCTTGGTCGGCCCTCCTGATCACATTCGCCCCGGAGTTGTTCCCGTTGCTCGCCAACGACACGGCGGTCGTGGAGCAAGGGGTGCCGTATCTTCAAGCGCGCCTGTTCGCGATGTTCGGAATGGGAATGAACTTCGCGTTTCGTGGCTACTGGAACGCCGTCGACAAATCGATTCTGTACATGCGGACGTTGATCTCGATGCATGTGCTCAACATCTTTCTCAACTGGGTCCTGATCTTCGGTAACTTGGGTGCACCGGAGCTCGGGGCCGCCGGTGCGGGCGTGGCCTCGGCGATCGCGACGGTGTTTGGGACGGCCTCCTATTTCGTTCTCGGGCGTAGCTACGCGCGCGACGCGGGCTTTCTTCGAGGGCTCCCGACTCGTGAGACCATGACCACGATCGTGCGGCTGGACGCTCCGG
>CAYZDM010000639.1:0-2233 GCA_964476875.1 uncultured Sandaracinaceae bacterium
CCCTGGTATAATGAGCGGCATGCAGACGGTCCTCATCCCGCTACCGGCGAACGGGTTTGATCCAACGGAGGCGGCCGTCCCTTGGAAGGTTCTGTCCGAGCGTGGGCACGAGGTGGTGTTCGCAACACCGGACGGAAAGCCCGCGAGCGCAGATCCGATCATGGTGACCGGCCTTGGTTTGGGCATCCTCAAGTCAGCCCTTCGGGCCGATGCCACCGGCCGGGCCGCGTACGACGAGATGCTCGCCAGCAGTTCGTTTCAGAATCCCATCACCCATATCGACGCGAGCCGAGGTGCGTTCGACGCTCTCGTGTTGCCCGGGGGACACGACAAATCCGTCAAGCCCTACCTCGAGTCAGAAGTGCTTCAAGGGATTGCCGCCGAGTTCATCAGCGCCGACAAGCCTCTTGGTGCCATCTGTCATGGTGTCCTGATACTAGCGCGCGCCAAAGGGCCCGAAGGTCACTCTGTGATCCACGGTCGCAAGGTGACCTCTCTCATCAATCGCCTGGAACTGACCGGATACCATCTCACTCGGTGGTGGATGGGTGACTACTACCGCACCTACCCGGGGATCACGACCGAGGACGAAGTGCGGGCTGCCCTCGCCACGGACGAGGACTTCGACCGAGGCCCCGGCGGGACGAAGCGGGACAGCATGGACGCTACCCACCGCGGTTTTGTCGTTCGAGATGGAAATCTCGTCACCGCGCGCTGGCCCGGCGACGCCCACCGCTGGTCGCTGGAAATCCACGCTCTACTGAGTGGCCGCTGATCGAGGCAAGCTTCGCGTTCGACGCGTTGGGGACTCACGGGACGATGACGGCGATCTCGGCGGTCGCCCCTACGACCGATTGGACGACCTTGACGGCGAAGTCGGTATCAAGACGATCGACGGTGTCGCGGAGCGCGAGTCAGAAGGCGCGTGGGTTGCAGCACATTCGCAATGCTATCCCGGGTGTCACTGCCATTCAACCAAGTGCGTGCAACCAGGGGCCCCGTCGTCGACGCATGAAACAGCGGAGACGGTGACACCGGAGAGCCCCATCAATGGAAAGATGACGGAGTCTGATACCGTCGTCATCGCGCACAGCACCGGGTGATGGGAAGTCCAGCCCGTGTACGTGATCGACTGGGTATGTTCGTTCACGCAGACGCTTTCAACGCGTCCCGTGTCGTAGTAGGTCGACCAAAGTCGTTGCGCGAAACGCGCGTGCAACTGCGGTGAACCGACCACGCGCATAAGGGTGCGATGCAGTCCGGTAAGAGTTCGCGTCAGCGCGTTCTCGGTGCCCGAGTTGATGATCTGCTGAATCTCAGCCTCTGTGCGGCCGCGCACGATTCCGCCGAGCAAGAGATGAATGTCGTCCGCATCGTACCATCCTGAGGCGAGCACGCCGCAACCGGTGATTCCGAAATCGAGGTTTGGAAGCGACTCCAGCGTCGGGGTTTCAGCCAGTCGACGGCGCATGTCGCCGTCCCCGAATTCTGTTCGATACCATTCGAGGAATTCCCTTAGCGCTGCGCCCTTTATTCGCCCTTGAGCCACGTTCAAACCCCAAACTTCACTATGAGGGATGCGTGGCCCCGAGCCAACTAGCTGCGCGACCTCGGGTGTAGCGGCAGACGACCACCGCTCGACGAGCTCAGGGTGCGAGCTTCTTCTTGATGGCCTTCGCGACGGGCGATGGGACGCTACCGAGCGCGCTCAGCATGTGCGGCAGCGCTTTGAGTTTCAGGCCTTCGTACTCGCTCGGTACAATCGCCTCGATCAAGAACGGGCCACGCGTCTCGAAGGCGTCCTTGAGGGCTGCGCTGAAGTCCTCTGCCCTTGCAACCCGCCGTGCGGGTACGCCCATGCCCTGGGCCATCGACACGAAGTCGATCGCTGGTTCCGACAGGTCCAACTGCGCCTTGGCCTCGGGGCCGATCTTCGCTGCCCCGACGCGCTCGAGCTCAATGTTGAGAATCCCGTACGAACGGTTGTTGAATATGATGGTGGTCACATTGAGACCCTCAGCCGCGATCGTCCACAACGCCTGAATCGTGTACATGGCGGAGCCGTCGCCAATGAGTGCGAGCACGGGACGGCCAGGCGAGGCTGTCGCCGCGCCCAAAGCGACTGGCAGGCCTTGCCCGATGGCGCCGCCGGTCAACGTCAGCACGTCATGGCGAGGCGCGCCGGCAGTGGAAATCGGCAACTTGATGCCCGAAGTTTGCGCTTCATCTGAGA
>CAYZDM010000640.1:0-2230 GCA_964476875.1 uncultured Sandaracinaceae bacterium
CTACCAGGGCTTCGTCCAAGCACCGACCGACATCGACAAGTATCAGTACCTTCGCGCGGTTCAGGAGCGCCAAGAGATCCTGTTCTACGCGTTGCTCGAGAAGCATCTCGATGAGATGTTGCCAATCGTGTACACACCAACCGTCGGGGCCGCCGTACAGCAGTTCAGCGCGCTCTACCAGAACCCGCGCGGCCTCTCGTACTCCCCACTCAACATCGATCGCGCCGAGCAAACGCTCGAGTGCTATCCAATGGAAGATGTCCGAATGATCGTGGCGACGGATTCATCGGCGATCCTGGGCATCGGTGATCAGGGCTACGGTGGTCTCGCCATTCCGATCGGGAAGATGGCGCTTTACACCGTGGGTGGCGGCGTGAGCCCGTTCCATACGATGCCCGTCGCATTGGACGTCGGCACGGACCGCATGGACCTGATCAACGACGCGAACTACCTGGGTGTGCGGCAGAAGCGTCTCCGCGGAGACGACTACTACAAATTCCTCGATCAGTTCGTCGATGCGGTTTGGGCTCGATGGCCAGACGCGGTGATTCAGTGGGAGGACCTTTCGAAGACCGCCGCATTCACGGTCCTCGAACGGTACCGCGACCGCGGACCTTCGTTCAACGATGACATCCAGGGCACTGGTGCAGTTGCGTTGGCGGGCATTCTTGCGGCGTGTCACCTCCGCAAGGAGAGCCTCCAAGACGAGGTGTTCGTCATTCACGGGGCTGGTGCAGGCGGCATCGGCGTGGCTTGGGCAGTGCGAGAAGGACTCGTCCGTGCCGGGCTCAGTCGCGAAGACGCCAAGGCTCGCGTGTTCGTGCTCGATTCCCGCGGGCTGCTCCTCGCGGACCGCGAGATGGAACAGTACAAACAAGATTTCGCGCAACCCAGGGCAACGGTTCGTGCCTGGGAGTTCGAAGGGGACGCACCTGATCTGGTCGACACCATTCGAAACGCGAAGGCCACGGTGTTGCTCGGGCTCTCGGGTCGACCAGGGGCATTCGACGAAGAGGTCGTTCGGGCGATGGCGAACAACCACAAATGGCCGATCATCTTCCCGCTTTCCAATCCGACGAGCTCGGCGGAGGCCAAGCCAATCGACATTTTCCGGTGGACTGGCGGCCAAGCCATCGTCGCCACGGGCAGCCCATTCGATCCGGTCATGATGGGAGGCGTTACTCACCCCATCGGGCAGGGTAACAACGCATTCATCTTCCCGGGCCTCGGCTTCGGCGCCATCTTGAGTGACGCGAAGGCGATCACCGACGGCATGGTCCTCGAAGCGTCCCAAGCGCTCGCGGACTACACGATCGAGAAGTACGTCGAAGGCGGCCTCATCTATCCCCCCGTCAGTGACCTACAAGAGACCTCGGTCCGAGTAGCCACGCGGGTCGTCCAACAGGCCATCGACGATGGCGTAGCTCGTCGCGAAAACATCCCCGACGACATCGAAGCGTTCGTCCGAGAGCGATTCTGGCACCCAACCTACCTCCCTTTCGTCCGCGGCCACCTAGACTAAAAATGGGACAGTCCTCTTTTTCAAAGGGTTAATTCATGAAGATCGCCGTCGCCCTGTTCGACCGAGTCACCGCCCTCGATGCGATTGGGCCATACGAGGTCTTGCAACGGCTACCCGATGCGGAGGTCTGCTTTGTCGGTCATCGAGTCGGGGAGATTCGAACCGACAATGGGTTCCTGGGACTCACCGTAGATCACACCTTCGAACAGGTGCCAGATCCCGAGATTGTGTTGGTCCCTGGCGGAATCGGGACACGAGACTTGGTTCATGACGCCCCCATTCTCGACTGGATCCGCTCCGCGCACAGAACCAGTCGCTTCACGACCTCCGTCTGCACGGGGTCGCTACTACTCGGCGCCGCCGGCGTTCTGAGCGGACTGAACGCCACGACCCATTTCTCCGCCATACAGCTACTCGCCAAGTACGGCGCCAAGCCCTCGAACGACCGGGTCGTCATCGAGGGCAAGGTGATCACGGCTGCCGGGGTGTCGAGTGGAATCGACATGGCATTACAGTTGGCCGAGCGACTCACCGACGCCACCACCGCGAAGGCGCTGCAACTCATGATCGAGTACGACCCCCAACCACCGCACGACGCCGGCGCCCTGCACAAGGTGGATGCAGCCGTACTCGCGCGGGTGCAGGAACTCGCGAAGCTCAAGAATTAACCCTTTGAAAAAGGGGCCTGACCCCTTTTAGCTTAGGGCG
>CAYZDM010000641.1:0-2216 GCA_964476875.1 uncultured Sandaracinaceae bacterium
ATTTGTCCTCCGTGCCGATCTTGCTGCTCACCGCAAGGAGCGGCGCAGAGGCCACGATCGAGGCCTACGAGCACGGCGCAAACGATTTCATCTCGAAGCCATTTCACTCAGGGGTGCTTCTCGCGCGTGTGCGAGCACAGTTGAAGATGCAGCATTTGCACTTGCAGCTGATCAGTCAGGAGAAGTTCGCGAGTGTGGGCTTCCTCGCGGCGGGCATCGCGCATGAAGTGCGCAATCCGCTGAATGCTGTAATGAACGCGGGCCGCGTCCTTCGTGAGAAGGGCCCGGGACAGCCCGCTGCGCCCCGACTCCTTGACGTGATCGTCGACGGCGCAAAGCGAATTGACGCTGTTGTTGCGGCGCTCAACTCCCATGCACGGCCAAGTGCTCGCGAGCGAGTGCAGGTCTTCAGCGCACGAGAGGGGATCGAATCAACCCTGCGGCTAATGGCGCACCGGCTCAGGGAAGTCGATATCGAGATCGGTGGAGACGGTCAGGCCGAGGTGAAGGGCAAGCCTGGCGAGATCAATCAAGTGTTCTTGAACATCCTAGACAACGCGGTGCGCTCGGGCGCTACTCGCCTGTCGATCGAGGTTTCGGAGACAAGCGAGCACGTCCGGGTTCGAATCGCCGACAATGGGCCAGGGGTTCCCGCCGAAGTTGCTGCCAGAATCTTCGAGCCGTTCTTCAGCACTCGCGACGAAGGAGGGACGGGGCTCGGCCTCAACTTGTCGCGCAGAAGCATAGAGCTGGCGGGGGGACGGCTGCTGCTGACGAATCCGGGGGAGTCCGGCGCCCAATTTGTAGTCGAACTCCCTAGTTACGCTTCGGAACAGAAGGCCTCGGCGTGAGCCCTTTGAAACGTTTTCTGCGCGTACCCACGTGGCTCCGGATGCGCCTCTCCGGTACTTCGCTCGCGAGCTGGTATTCCCACTTGAATACGTGGGTCTACCGGGTGTCGAAAGGGAAGCTTTGGGCTCACCTCTATGTCCCCGAGACAAAAGCGCTGATGCCGATCCTCCTGTTGGAAACGCGGGGTCGTCGCACCGGGAGGCGGCGAGTGACGCCGCTAATCTATTGTGAGTACGACGGTCGCTTGCTCCTGGCAGCCGCAAACGCCGGCCACGATAACCACCCCGGATGGTTCCTGAATCTGCAGGGGAGTGCCGACGTTGGCGTTTCGATCGGTGGCGAGCGGCTCCCAGCCGTCGCGAGCATCACTTCGTTGACTGAGCGTGACGCGGCGCTTGCCGCGTTCGCTAAGTGCTACCCGCCTCTAGTTCGATACGCCGCAGCGACTTCCAGAAAAATTCCGATGGTCCTCCTACGGCGACGCGAGAACGGTGACCACGGGTACCCGTGGTAGTAGCCGTTGCCGAGTGATCGCAACTGTATCAGGCGCGCACCGAGCTTGAAGGCGGACCCGCACAAGTCTGTGCTTCGATATGAGGTCGACCGGAAGCGCCCGGAGTAGACCGGTCAATTCCGGCAAGACCTTGGACTTGGCCTACTCGTCGCAAGGGCCATAGCGGAGTCTTATGGTGGTACGATCCGTGCAAGAGATCGCGCCGCTGGTCCGGGAACCTGCTTTGAGGTCCGATTGCCCGCCGAGCAGCGGGGATCAGTCGTGCGGGTTCCAGTTCGGCATGAATCTATGACTCTCGGCGTCGCGGACATCAGCCGCCGCAGTAGTCTTGGCCGCCTGATCCGGACGAGCCGCAGGTGGCACCAGGCGTAACGCACTCGACGACGGAGGCGCACAAGTACGTGCATCGATCAAGCTCCCCGGGCAGTTCCCGGCAGAGGCCGGAGGGTTGTGGGCAATCTTGATCCCCATTGCCCGGGTTGCACGGCTGGTCCGCGATCAACGCGCGCACGGCCGGACAAGTCGCGAGGTCCTCGTTGATACCGCAATACTCGTCAATCGCTGCGCCAGACAGGCTCGTCTTGGTGAGCACAATGCGATAGGGATTCGCGCAACTTCCTCCGAGTTCGATGCTCTTCAAACAGAACCCCGTGTCGGCGTTTGGATAGCGCGTGCCGTCGTAGTCCATCGGAACACATCGATTTCCCTCTTCCCCGCACTCACTATCCGCCACGCACTCCTCACACGTCTCCACACTCCCCAGCGGCGTCGTCGTGCAAGTAAAAGTCTTCGGGTTGCAGCTCGTCCCGTTGCAGTCTTTCGCCTCGGTTACTGGCCTGCACTGCTCGCA
>CAYZDM010000642.1:0-2211 GCA_964476875.1 uncultured Sandaracinaceae bacterium
AGCTTGCCCCGCGGTTGCAGGTTGAAGAGCGCATACGGCGTCGTGCTGCCCTTGCGATCCGAGACAACTGCCCCGTTCTTCCGGCGGAGGAGTGGACCCGCGTAGGGGTCCCATCCCTCGAACATGGTGTTGAGAAGACCTTCGCCGCGCGTCTCCGTCATGAACAGCGAGCGAAATCCGATGAGGCCGCGCGAGGGGACTCGGTACTCGACTCTTGAACGGTTGGTGCCGATAGGGCTCATCTTGCCCATCACGCCCCGGCGCTCTCCGAGCAGTTGTGTGACGGTGCCCACGTGACGCTGGGGCACGTCCACGACGACGGTTTCGACCGGTTCACACTTCTGTCCGTCGATCTCGCGGACCACGACTTCCGGCATTCCGAGGGCGAACTCGTATCCCTCTCGGCGCATGGTTTCTGCCAGAATCGCGAGCATCAGCTCGCCACGGCCGTACACCATGAACGAATCGGGCTCGTCCCCTTCCTCCACACGCATGGCGATGTTCCGCTGCGCTTCCTTGAGGAGCCTCTCGCGCACCTGTCGCGAGGTGACGTAGTCGCCAACCAGACCCGCGAAGGGCGAGGTGTTGACCATGAAGCGCACCTTGATGGTGGGCTGTTCGACACGGATTCGTTCGAGCGCATTCGGGTGGCTGGGAGGGGTGATCGTGTCTCCGATGTGCACGTCATCGATGCCCGAGATGGCTACGATGTCGCCGGCAGACGCTCCGTCGATACGGACACGTTCGAGGCTCTCGAAGCCCCAGAGCGCGCCCACCTTTCGCTGGACTACGCTGTCCTTGCCGACGATCGCAACCGTCTCCAGCGGCTTGATGGTCCCGTTGCGGATGCGGCCGATCGCGATGCGGCCAACGTACTCGTCATGGATCGTGTTGTGGATCAGCATCTGCAAGGGGACCTCGGGGTCACCTTCGGGGGCAGGGAGGCGCTCGATCAAGGTCTCGAAGAGCGGCGTGAGGTCGTTCGATTCGTCTTCGAGCTCGCGCTTGGCGATACCATCCTTGCCGATAGCGTAGATGTGCGCGAAGTCGGCCTGCTCATCAGTGGCGCCAAGATCGCAGAACAAATCGAACACTTCGCTGAGAGCCTCGTCCGGCCGCGCGTCGCTGCGATCGATCTTGTTGACCACGGTGATGACCGGGAGATCGAGCTCGATGCACTTCGATAGGACGAAACGTGTTTGCGGAAGCGCGCCCTCGGCGGCGTCTACCAATAGCAGAGCGCCGTCCGCCATACGCAGGGTCCGCTCGACCTCACCGCCGAAATCGGAGTGACCGGGCGTGTCGATGAGATTGATCTTGTAGTCTTTCCAGCGAATCGACGCGTGCTTTGCCAGAATTGTGATGCCGCGCTCGCGCTCGAGGTCGTTCGAATCCATCACGCGTTCGCGAACGGCTTCGTTGGCCCGAAAGACGCCTGTCTGATGCAACATCGCGTCCACCAGCGTCGTCTTGCCGTGGTCGACGTGGGCGATAATCGCCACATTTCTAATCATATTCTGCACGTTTTAGACCCCCACGCCTCGGCGTGAGCGCGGGTATTGGCAGATCCACGCAAGCCCCGCCACCCGACAGCAGGAACCGGCTTTTCAAGCGCGAACGGCGATGTGGCGCTCGTACAGAGGGTCCTGGTGTTCGCGATGGTGCGCATGCGCCGGCTGAGCCGCGGCGTGGGTGGCATCGAGGAACTGGAGGACGCCGACGAGCATATGGGAGGTCCGGGGCGAGCAGAAGAGGTCGAAGGCGTGTTGGGCGCCTTTGAGTTCCGCGTACAGAACCGGGGCTTTCGACACTTTGCGCAGTTGCTCTGTGAAGTCTCGAGCCTCTTCCACGGGGGCGAGGGTGTCGCGGTCGCCGTGAACCACGAAGAACGGGGGTGCATCGGGGTGAATCTGATCGAAAGGGGAGGCGCGCCGAAATTTCTCTGGTTCGTCGTCGCGGAATGCTTTCATGATCTGTCGTTCGAGCCGTCGGTACCAGAACGGGAGCCGGTTGGTGCCGAGGCGGCTGGTGAAATCGTACACGCCGTAAATGGGGACTGCGGCTTGTAGTGATGTATCTGCGTCTTCGAAGCCTGGCTGATAGTCGGGGTCGTTCGCGGTCAGAGCCATGAGCGCCGCGAGGTGCCCGCCCGCCGAGCCACCCGTGACGGCGATGAAGCCTGGATCAATGCCCCAATCCTCGGCGTGCTCA
>CAYZDM010000643.1:0-2205 GCA_964476875.1 uncultured Sandaracinaceae bacterium
TCTTGGTTCTCGTCTTGTTCGGACTTCTGATCCGCGCATTGCTCACCTGAGCCCCCGACGCCGCTGCGTAGACCGCTAGTCGAATCCGACTTTGATCTCGATCGGATACTTCTTCAGCACATCGTTGTAGCGCTTCGCTTCAGCGCCAACGAGCACACCCATCGGGATATGCCGGATTCCGATGCTGATGTCTTCGGTCGGGTTGGTGTAGAGATTGGTCACGATCACGCCGCCGGTGTTGTTGATCACTGCGCCGCTAAAGCCCCCGGTGAAACCGCGATTGAAGATGCCCTGCTCGAGCTCGACAACGCTACTCCCCTTGAACTCGTCGACCCGTATCGCCGAAGCAAACTGGTTCATCGTGTAGATGCGGCTGCGCCGGTTTGAGAGGTGCGCGTCACCCACGAGGAACGACAACTGGTCGATGCCGTCGACATAGCGTTTGGACGGAACGGACTTGCCTATATCAGCGCCCTTCTTACCGGCGATCGAGAGCGTCGTGTTGAACAGGTCCGCCAAGTCGAAAAGACCATCGGAGCGACCGGGTTTGATCACGCCGTTCCAGTAGGCGAACGTCGGGACCCGCACGCCGCCCTCCCAGCTCGAGCCCTTGCAACCGCGGAACGGAGTTCGCCCGTGCGGTGGAATCTCGCACTCGGGACCATTGTCCGAGGTCAAGAATATCAAGGTGTTGTCGAGCTGATTGGTTTCTCGGAGCGCAGTCACGAGGCGGGCGAGGATGTCGTCCACTTCGACCATGCAGTCGCTGAACACCGTTCGCGCGCGCGATTTTCCGGCGTACTCGTCGTTGGGATAGTTGTCGAAGTGGCAGCCCCGGGTGGCGTGATAGAGCATGAAGGGCTCGTCGCTCTTCTCCATCTTCCGAATGAACGCGTCGCTGTAGGCTGCCCAATCTTGATCGAGGTCTTTGATCGACGACAGGTTGATCTGATACTTGCTCTCGCACTCCTTCTGATTGTCTTTCGTGCAGTGCACGTTGTCATGATTGAAGGGCATGATCTCGAGCAGTGCGAAGCGCTTCGGGCTGAGGGCCACCTCCGGGTTGAAGTATTGGTCGCGCCACTCGGTGTACATGTCCGAAACGCCGAGGAACCCATAGTAGTCGTCGTACCCGACGTTCTGCGGCAGGGAGCCGTGGTTTTCGCCCATGTGCCACTTGCCAACGCCTTGAGTGACGTAACCGTCATTCTGAAGCAGCTTCGTGAAGGTGGTCTCGCCATCCAAGCCACCCTTCTCACCGTACATTGGCGGCCGAAGCAGGCCGTGATGGAGTGGATTCTGTCCCGTGTGAATCGTGGCCCGCGTCGGCGTACAAGAGGGGGTCGAATAGGCCGACGTGAGAACGAGGCCTTCGTGGGCAAGCTCGTCCATCGTCGGCGTGGCATTGCCGACGGCAGCGCCACCGCCGTTGAATCCCGGATCCATCCAACCGACGTCATCCATGAGGAAGATCAAGATGTTCGGCTTCTTGCCAAACTTCTTCTGCAGCGCCGCGAGCTTCTGCTCGACCTGCGCATCCTCAGCGGGATGGGGCATCACCGGCTCCATGTTGTCGGCAATCTTCGTCGGGAAGTCGGCGATGTACTCGTCGGGGTGATCATACCCCTTGGCGGTGGCCTGGCCGGTCACCGAGCCCCGAACGATCTGCCCCTTCGGGTCCGCGGTGGTCAGGTCCTTCTTCCGTTTGATGAGCTCCTGCGCGACTTCTTCTTTGATGGCTTGTTTCTGACCCTGCGTGCAACCAAACAGGCTCGCGATCACGAGGACTGACAGAATACGCTTCATTAGATTCTCCCGCGGAAGTGAAGCACGGAGGATAATCCGATGTCCGCTGGATGTTCAACACCGGCTCGCCCCGAGGTATGGTATCTCAGAACTGAAAGAGGAGACTTTCATGCGCCGAACACTCCCCCTCGCACTCGTACTTGGCCTCTTGTTCATTACCGGAACCGTGACGTCACAAGACAAGGCCGAGTCGGCCAAAGCGCCTAGCGTCGAGAAACTCGCGGGCAAGTACAGCTACGCCGGCGACGAAAAGAAGGACGAGGCCATGATCGAGGCTCAGATCAACGCCGCGGTCGCAAGCATGTCTGGACTCATTCGCGGCATCGCACGCAAGAAGTTGGAAACCGCAAACCGCCTGGTGAAGTCTCTCGAGATCTCCAGCAAAGGCGATGTCGTCAC
>CAYZDM010000644.1:0-2190 GCA_964476875.1 uncultured Sandaracinaceae bacterium
TTCAAGCCCGCACGGCGTTCGGCACGCAAACCGCCAGCGGACGCCGTGGACACGTCAAGAGACGAGGGCGCGCCGCCGGACGACATCCTAGTCTACGACCTACTCGCGGAGGTCCCGGAGAGTCAAGACGCGCTCTTTGTCATTCGAGACAAGGTGATGAAGAAGCCGCTCTACGTGGGCGGGCTCGTCAGCGAGGATGCCAAGCTCGGCGCCATCATCATCGAGATGAGCCGCTCGAGCATTGATGCACTCGACGAAGTCAGGTTGGACCCAGACGGCGGCGATGGTCTCGGAAACCTCTATCCGCAGGTGAGCTTCGAGGCGATCGAGGACATCCTGGCGCGCCCGGAATACGAAGGCCTCGAGTTCTTTCACACCGGCGACGTCGCGATCAACGCGACCTACAATACCGTTTTCATCGAAGACGACCTGCCGTTGCTGATGGGCCTGAGCATCCTGGTGATTGCGCTGAGCCTAGTGTTGGTGTTTCGCCGTCCGCTCGGAGTCATTGGCCCCTTCATGGTGATCGCCTTCGCCGTGGCGGTGTCGGTGGCGGTCATCGGCGGACTCGGATGGAGCATCGACTTCATGTTCGGATTGATCCCGACTCTTCTGATCACGGTGGGGGTGGCCGATTCCGTACACATCTTGTCGGAGTTCGGGATCTACGAGCGCCAGCTCGGGAATCGCCGTGACGCAATTCGCCGCACGCTCTATCTGGTGGGCGCCCCCTGCCTGCTGACGAGTCTCACGACGGCGGCGGGCTTTCTATCGCTGTCGTTCTCACCGGTAAAATCGGTGGCGCACTTGGCGGTCTACAGCGCTGCCGGAGTCATCGCCGCGTTCGTCGCCTCGGTCACCGTACTGGTGGCCTTTCTCTCGTTCGGCCGGACCCGCGGGAACGAGTCGAACCCCAGAAGGGAACTTGCGCGGGCGAGAAGAAGTGAGCGATTCACCGCGGCGCTCCATGGCGTCGCCTCGTTCGTCGTTCGATTTCGCAACCCGATCCTCGTCGCGTTTGCCGTGGTTTTCGTCGGTTCCGGTTGGGGGATTTCGATGCTCACGGTCGATTCGAACTTCCTGCTCGAGTTCTCGGAGGAGATCCCCGTACGCCGAACCACTCAGTTCGCGGACGACCACATGGCCGGGAGCTACTCGATCGCATACGTGTTCGATAGCGGCGAAGAGGGCGGCATCAAGAACCCGGCAGTCCTTCGCGAGGTCGAGAGGGTCCAGCGAGCGGCAGAGCGCCATCCATTGGTGACCAAGACCTATTCCGCCGTCGACCTCATCAAGGACATCAACCAGAGCTTCCACAACGGCGACCCCGCGTACTACGCCATCCCCGACGACCGCGACCTCATCGCGCAGTACCTCCTCGTGTACGAGATGTCCGGCGGCGAAGAGCTCCGCGACTACGTCACGATGGACTACGCGCGCACGACGCTCGAGTTGCGATGCAAGATGAAGCAAACGAGCCGCTTGCAGAGCATCGTCGATGACATCGACGGCTATCTCGCCGAAGAGCCGCTTCGCGCGTCGACCCTCAGCACGTCGGGCATTGGGGCCCTCTGGCTGAAGTTCGTCGAGTACATAACCTGGAGCCAAATTCAGGGCGCCCTCCTTGCGCTGGCGGTTGTCAGCCTGTTGATGATCGCCGTGTTCCGCTCGGTGAAGATCGGCCTGCTTTCCATGATCCCAAACCTCTCGCCGGTGGTGCTGGTGCTTGGCGGAATGGGCTGGGCGGATGTGCCACTGGACTACTTCCGGTTGTTGATCGCGCCGGTCGCGATCGGGATTGCCGTCGATGACACGATCCACATGATGACCCGCTACCACCACGAGTTCCTGAAGTGGCGTGACTACGAGAAGGCGCTCTACGAATCGATGGAGGGCGTGGGGCGCGCGCTATTCATCACCTCCGCCATCCTGATCATGGGCTTCCTAGTGAACGTGTTCTCCGTGATGGACGGACAGAAAAGCTTCGGCCTCCTGTTGGCAGGCGTCATCGCCGCAGCCCTCATCGCCGACTTCCTACTCATGCCCGCCCTAATCCTGTGGCTCAAACCCTTCGGCCCCGAACACCCCACAACAAAGTAGCCCCTCGAAAAAGGGGACCGTCCCCTTTTCTGGGCTACGGGATGGGGTCGGCGGTGGATTGCTCGACGCAATAGTTTGCGGTGTGCCAGC
>CAYZDM010000645.1:0-2183 GCA_964476875.1 uncultured Sandaracinaceae bacterium
CGGTCCACTTCGTGTCCGTCAGGATCTTCATGGGCATGACGGCCGGTCCCTTGGTCGCGATCCGGATGCGCCGGATATGGGGGATGGCCAGCAGGACCTCGAGAATCTCGCGTAGTCGCCGCGGCGGCAACATGTAGGCATCGCCGCCCGAGACGACGACGTAGTGCTAAGCGGTTGCGGTCGGCGATTACGGCTGCTGTAGCGGCGATGGTGTCGACGCCTCGATTCGTTGCGCGTGCTCGGCTGCTAGCGCTGCTTCGAGCGCCGCCTTCTCCGCGCGCTTCTGCTCTTTCGCCTCTCGCGCGACCCGAGCCTTCTCCGAGATGTACGCAGCCGACGCTGCAAACACGATCCCGACCTCGAGGGCGATCGCCAAATAGGTGTAGGCTCCGCCCTGCGCGCCTTGGACCAGGGCGAGGACCCGGCCGCCCGCGAACCCCGATCCGCAAACGATGAACGTCAGCGCGGCAGCCAGCCGCAACCGTTGGAAAGCAGCGCCGAAAATCGCAAACGCACCAAGCGCAGACCAGAGCCCGACGTTGACTGCGATCGACTCGATGTAGAGTTCGCCGCGTTCTGAGCCGGTGAGCCCCATCCAGCTCGGCATGATTGACCCAGCGAACAGGCAAAGCAGCGCCCAGCCGATCGCGCCGACCGCCAGAAGGAAGAGAACATTGCGGGACATGAGCCCACGATACCGCTGTTCGCTTTTCAAAGAAAGTTAGTCCAATCTTCGTCCGTGCCGAAGGTCCGAGCCGATGTGTTATTGACTCAGCGAGGCCTTGCTCCATCCCGGGCACGAGCCCAGGCCCTGATCCTGGCGGGCAAAGTCTTTACTGGGGATCGAAGGGTGGAGAAAAGCGGGGAGACGCTCGACCATGAAGCCGTCCTCGACGTCAGGGAGCCCGACCACCCGTTTGTCTCGCGAGGCGGGGTGAAGCTGGCCGGTGCCCTCGATGCGTTCGCGTACGACCCGGCAGGCAAAATAGTGGCCGACTTCGGCGCGTCCACGGGTGGTTTCACCGACTGCCTACTTCAGCGAGGGGCGGCGAGATCGTTCGCCATCGATGTCGGCTACGGACAACTGCACAACAAGCTTCGGCAGGACGATCGCGTCGCCGTGATGGAACGCACCAACGCAAGGCACCTAACGCGTGGTGACCTGCCCGAAATGCCGGACCTCGTGGTGATCGACGCGTCGTTCATCGGTCTGGAAAAGTTACTGCCGGCCGCGTGCTTGATCCTAGAAGCCGGCGGCGACGTCCTCGCGCTGGTGAAGCCTCAGTTCCAGGTCGGCCAGGACAAGGTGGGCAAGGGCGGCGTCGTTCGAGATCCTCAGGTCCGGGACCAAGCCATCGCCGAGCTCGTCGCCGAGGCCGAGAAACTAGGCTTCGCGTTCGTCGCTCGAGCGAACAGCGTGATCAAGGGACCCAAGGGGAATCAGGAGACGTTCATTTGGCTGCGTCGATCGGAGGGGGCACACGCTCCATGAGCCCCGGCTCAACCACCATCCAGCCGCGATCGACCTTGCTCTTGGCCACCTTGACCCACCAGAATTGCTCGCACGCAGTTGGGTTTTCTTCGCTCAAGCCTTCGAACGCGTCGTCGAGAGTACAAGGTGTCCAGCTCGGGCCCTGCTCGGTGCCCACCATGCACATGCCGCGCGAATTGTAGAACAAGAAGCTTCCTACTTCGCCCTCCGCCACGGCGAGTATCGAGCGCTCGACTTCGATGCCCTGGTCCCAGACCTTGCGCGTCACGTACAGATCGCGTTTGGCCACGAGGCGTCGCGGCTTACGAATGACGACTGCACTGTCCTCGACGGTGATCAGATCGCCCTCTTTCCAAGTCACGGTTGCGGTGATGAACGCAGCTTGGGTGGGCTTCAGCTTCAGGTGCCTTTTCTTGTAGGTGGTGCCCCAGCGCAGATCTCGGAACTCAGCCGGATAAGGCCAGCTGTGTTGGGCCACCCCATTGACGCCCACGTCGTGGTCGCAGCCGCCGATGGACGACGTCGATTCAGCCGTCGAGGCCGCGGGCGAACTGTTTCCCTTGTGACAACCGCTGCTTGCGGCAAGAGCAACAAGAGCAACAAGAGCAACAAGAGGAACCAGGAAAGTGGAGAGAATCGAGATGCGCATGGCGGAATCTGGTTCCCGGGGGTGGATTCGAACCACCATTCA
>CAYZDM010000646.1:0-2179 GCA_964476875.1 uncultured Sandaracinaceae bacterium
AGTCCACGTGAAGCCCTTCGAAGTACGAACCAAGGGCCTCAGAATGTTGGTGAGCGGCAGCCACGGTCTCGATCAGGAGATGAGCTATCGGGTGAGCACGGACGTTCCGATCGACAAGGTGACCGGAGCGCTCTCGAAGAGAATACAGGGCATCGGCCTGGACTTGTCGAAGGCAAGGAGCGTCGACATCGTGGCCAAGATGACCGGCTCACTCAAACAGCCGCGAGTCTCGGTTGACGTCGATACCGATGCACTGCGGGGAGCCGTTGCCGACGCGGTTTCCGCCGAGCTTGAAGCGCGACGCCAGCAGGCGCTTGCGGCCATTGCCGAGCAGAACCAAAAGATCATGGCGGAGGCGACGAAGCGGGCAGCGCAGGTTCGAACCGAGGCCAAGAAGGCCGCGGAGAAGGCGCGCCAGGAAGGCTACAAACGCGCCGACCAGATGGTCGCCAAGGCGGGCAGCAATCCGCTCGCGCAGATCGCAGCGAAAGAAGGCGCGAAGCAGGCGCGAAAAGAAACCGACAAACGCGTCGACCAGATCAACAGGGAAGCCGACAAACGCGCCGCGCAAATCGTTTCCGAAGCAAAGAAGCGAACGGAGCAACTTCAGGCCGAAGCCGAAGCGCAGAGCGAGCGCGCCACGGGCGCCGCCACCGAGAAGATCGCGAAGTGAGATCGGCTGGGCATCACGCGGAACTCGGGGCTGTTGCCGCGCAGCGCTACTTGAACAGCTGCTTCGCCAAACCCTTGCGAATGAGGTGGATCGCCCGGTCCACGCCGCTCAGCAAGGGCATGAAGCGGGCGAGGTGCGCTGGTAGGTGGAGCTCGGTGAGCTCGATGACCACGCCGTCCGGTCCGGTCACGTAGACATAACGGACCGATCCGGTGCGACGCGGCTCGGCATGAACGTCGGCGCCCGCTTCGCGAAGTCGGATGAGAACACCGTCGAGATCCGTCGTTTGAAGCCCGAGGTGTGCCACACCGAATCCAGCGCGAAGTGCGCCCTCGCCAACCTCGGGTGGCTCGGCCGGCTTCATGCCTGGCGGAAACTCGCTGATCACCAGAAGCTGCCCACCGAGGAGCACGCCGTGATTTCGCCCGCCCTCACCCGAGGGGATCGACCCGAGGTGCTCGGCGCCCAGGCACGACTCGTAAAACCGAATTGTCGCCGAGGGGTCGGCCGCGTGAATGTGAATGTGGTCGAGTGAGTTGATCAACAGGCGCCGAGAGTAGCGCCGGTCCACGGGATATTCCAGCGCCGCGGCAACCTCCTCGAGAAACGTCGAGACGGGGGTGAGCCATGCGCCCACAAGCACGCGAAGCACGCGAAGCACGGCGACTACCTCAACATGAGCAACCCGAGCTACGAACGCGTCGCATGCGGCTTTGCCGAGGGCGCGGACGGTGAAATCTGGAGCGTGCAGAACTTTCGGTGACTAGCGGGTGGTTTTGACCCGTCGGCTTTCGGATCGGTCATCCGAGGTATAGAGTTCTCCTCCCAGAGCTCGAAGGAGAGGATAGACCCATGGCGCGCCACATTGTCTGCAAGGAATCGGAGCTAGCGGTCGGTGAAAAGAAGCGGTTCACGGCCGGCGACGCCAACATCCTCGTCTATCACCTCGACGACGGCTTTCACGCGACGCAAACGCACTGCACGCACGTGTTCGCGCCACTCGGGCGCGGCAAGATCGTCGACGGATGCCGCATTCAGTGTCCGTTTCATCGCGCGGAGTTCGATATTCGAACGGGCGAGGTTCACACCTGGGCTAACTTCCCGCCCGGTATTCAGCTGCTCAATGTCGTGCGCGGCGAGAAGGCGCTGAAGACATACAGCGCGGTTGTCGAAGACGGCAATGTGGTGGTGGAGGTTTAGCGCTTGCTCGCTCGGGACCTTCGTTTGCGGGTGTTGTTGATCGCCGTCATCGCGAGCTCGATCACTGCGGCGTGTTCGAACACCGAACCGCCGGAGGGTGAGGTTCCTGCGTCGCCCGAGTCACCGGGAAGCGAGGAAACTGGTGGCGGCGGTGCACAGTCCGCCGAGCCTGAACCGGACGCGGGAAACGCTATCCGCGCAGATGTCGTGGCGTTGCGCACGACCGGCAGCTCGGGGGCCTACAACTTTGGGGTGACGCTCCAGAGCCCGGACACGGGATGCGATCGCTACGCCGATTGGTGGGAA
>CAYZDM010000647.1:0-2177 GCA_964476875.1 uncultured Sandaracinaceae bacterium
TCGGCGCTTGGAGGCTCCTCGGTCGCCTCGATCTCGACGGCGGAGTCTTCGACGGGCTCGTCCTCGAGCTCAGGTCGAACGACGGTGAAAATGCCAACTCCGACCAGCACCGTGAAGCCGATCATCAGCCACAACGTGCGCCACTTGGCGGTTTCATACGCGTCGTCGTAACGCGGCATGGGCTTAACCTCCGAGTTCCGCCAAAGCTGCGCGGGCTGCTTCCGCCGCGCCGTCCGCCGGGACGTCGAGGGAGTCGCTTTCCGTTCGTTTCTTGAGCTCGACCGTGCCTTGCTTTAGGCCTCGAGCGCCCACGGTGATTCGAATGGGAATCCCGAGCAGGTCAGCATCCTTGAATTTGACCCCCGGGCGTTCGGAGCGATCATCGAGCAAGACCTCCACGCCGTCCGCTCGCAATGATTCGTAGATCTCCGTCGCCTTGATGAGCGGCGCATCGTCTTTGCCGATCGGGGTGATGATCACTTGGTAGGGCGCGACCTGCACCGGCCATCGTATGCCGTCATCGTCGTAATGCTGCTCCATGATGGCCGCGACCAGTCGGGTCACGCCGATGCCGTAGCAGCCCATGACGATAGAGTGGCTACTCCCATCCTCGTCGAGGAAGGTGGCGTTCATCTTGTCGGCGTAGTGGGTGCCGAGGACGAAGATGTGCCCGCCTTCAATGCCGCGGTAGAGTTCGAGCTTGCCATCGCAGTTGGGGCAGGGGTCGCCGGAGGTCGCCTCTCGAATTGAGACGACATCGGCTTTGAAGTCGCGACCGTGGTTGACGTTCTTGTAGTGGTAGGGGGTCTCTCCTGCGCCCGCGATTGCGTTGAGGACGCCGACCGCGTCTGGGTCCGCGATGATGCGGCCGCCGAATCCTACGGGGCCGACGAAACCAATCTCGGTTCCAGTCGCCTCCTTCACCGCGGCGTCGGTGGCCAGCAGAACCTCCTCCACGTCCAAGTGTCGCGCCAGGCCGATCTCGTTGACTTCGTGATCGCCGCGAACGACGGCCAAGACCACTTCCTCCCCAGCGAGGTACAGAAGCGATTTCAGGGTGTGTGCCGCCGAGGTGTCACCGCCAAAGAAGGACACCACTTCCTCGATGGAGCGTGTATTGGGCGTTTCCACCTTCTCGAGGTCGGCCGCCTCGCTGGAGCTCGCGGTGGGTGCTTCGGCGGGGCCAGCTTGGGCTACCTCGACGTTGGCCGCGTAGTCGCACGCGTCGCACGCGACAATCCAGTCTTCACCTGTTTGAGCCAGCACCTGAAACTCGGCGCTTTGCTTGCCGCCGATCGCACCGCTGTCCGCCTCGACAACGCGATACTCCAGCCCGAGCCGCTTGAAGATGCGGTGATATGTCTCGCGCATGTGCCCGTAGCTTTCGAGCGCGGCCTCCTCGGAGACGTCGAAGGAGTAGGCGTCCTTCATGATGAACTCTCGGCACCGCAACAGCCCGGCGCGAGGCCGAGGCTCGTCCCGGTACTTGAGTTGGATCTGGTACAGGTTCAGCGGCAGCTGTCGGTAGCTCTTGATCTCGCGCCGGACGAGGTCGGTGACGATCTCTTCGTGGGTCGGAGCGAGGTGGTACTCACCACCCTTGCGATCTTTGATGCGCAACAGGGTCGGGCCGTACACATCCCAACGTCCCGTCTCCTTGAAGTACTCGCTGGGGAGGAACGTAGGCATGAGCAGCTCTTGAGCGCCCGCGCCGTCCATCTCCTCCCGAATGATCCGCTCGATCTTGTGAAGGACCCGAGTCCCCAAAGGGAGCAGCTCGTAGATCCCCGCCCCGACCATTCGCGCGTACCCGGCGCGAAGCATGAGCACGTGCGACGGCATCGTCGCGTCCTTGGGAACTTCCTTCAGCGTCGGAATAAACGCCCGCGAATACCGCATGGCGCCCTCCTAACATGCAGGGGGGACACGTTCCACCCCTCCAACCGCACGAGATCCTTGAGAGTTCAGCCCAAAGATCGCAGCGACACCTCGTACGGCAAAACCGCGGCGTCAGCCCACCCTCCAATTGCATCGCAGGGGCTCGCGTCGAAGGTCGTCGAAAACCTCTCGAACGAGTCGCTGCGATCTTTGGGTGAGAAGGGCCGTGATCTCGTGGGGTTGGGACCCCGGGGAGTGTCCCCTAGGTGCCGATGATGAAGCTTACGCTGGTGGTGCCG
>CAYZDM010000648.1:0-2174 GCA_964476875.1 uncultured Sandaracinaceae bacterium
GGCGAACGAGGACTCGGGCTGCCGAAGGAGCCACGATGACCAAGCAACCTACATATGTCGGTGGGCACAAGCTGCTCGAAGGAAAGACCGTGCTCGTAACCGCAGCCGCGGGCACCGGCATTGGATTCGCAACCGCCGTCCGCTGTGCCGAAGAGGGTGCTTCCGGGCTGGTCATCAGCGACATCCACGAGCGACGACTAGGCGAAGCGGCGGACAAGATCGAGGCCGAGACGGGGTTTCGGCCGGAGACGGTGATGTGCAACGTCACGAAAGAAGACGAAGTGCAGGCGATGTTCGAGTTCGCGATCTCCAAGATGGGGCATGTGGACATTCTGATGAACAACGCCGGGCTCGGCGGGCATGCTCGAATCATCGACATGACCGACGACCAGTGGAACTTGGTCCTCGACGTCACGCTCAACGGCTGTTTTCGCTGCACGCGCGCTGCGATGAAGCACATGGTGCCCCGCGGACAGGGGGCCATCGTCAACAACGCGTCGGTACTCGGTTGGCGTGCTCAGGAAGGGCAATCACACTACGCGGCTGCGAAAGCCGGCGTCATGGCGTTGACGCGGTGTGCTGCGATCGAGGCCGCCGAAGGCAACGTTCGCATCAACTGCGTTGCCCCCTCGCTGGCCATGCACCCATTCCTCGAGAAGGTGACCCCGCCCGGTCTGCTCGAGGAACTCAAGAAGCGCGAAGCGTTTGGCCGTGGTGCCGAGCCCTGGGAGATCTCGAACGTCATGGTCTTCCTGGCGAGCGACTACAGTTCGTACATGACGGGCGAAGTGCTCTCCGTGTCGAGCCAGCGTGCATGACTACGCACTGTGCTCCCGTGACTGCCATGCACCGGAGTACCGCAGCATGAACCAACGAATGATTGGCGAGAACAATCGCGCCAGCGGGCGGGTGAATCGCGACGCTCTACGCATCCGCGCGATGAAAGCCGGGAACGTGACCCGTTGGTATCCAAGCAGGGCTTGGCTTTCGGTCGTATCGAGCCAGTCGCAGTAGTACGCGCCGGTCCCATAGGCCTGCCGCGGAAAGCGCCCCACCCCCGTGGCGTCGAACATCTCTCCGTAGAACTCACCGAACGTCAGACGGCACTCCGGGCCCCCTCCGATCATCAGGGTCTTGCCGAACGCCTCAGGAGTCGTGATCGCGTGAGACTGGGCGAAGGCGACATCCTCTGGATGGACCCATTCCATCCGCGTCTCCGGGTCGATGGCGAACAGTAGCTTGAAGACGTCTGGCGAGAGATCGCCAGCGGCTGCCTTCTCGCCCACCGACACACCGATACGAAGGATCACATGGGGCAGTCCGGAGTCCTTGAGCAGTTGCTCGCACTCAGCTTTGTTCGAGGTGTAGTGGTCCGTAGGGATCGTGGGGTCGGCACCCGTGAGCGGCGGACCACCAGGGGTGCGGGGACCGCAGACCGACAAGGAGGACGCGAAAATGATGACGGGCGGATCGTCCATCCGTGCCATGACATCGAGAATGTTCTTTGTCCCCGTCACGTTCACGGCGTACGCGACATCGGGAAAGTTTTCGGAGGCCGGCGCGAGGACGCCTGCATTGTGGATAATCGCGTCGCATCTTTCGACGCATGCACCGATGTCCTCCAACGACCGAATGTCGCCCCACACCGTTTCGATTCGCCCCTCAAATCGACGAGCCTCTTTCTGATTCCGGCGATTCGGCACATCGAACGCGATGACGTGATGCCCCTCCTCGAGGAGGCGCACGATCCCCTCCTGCCCGAGCCGGCCGAACGCGCCGGTGACCAACACCTTCAGTTGCGCTGGCGTCATCTGGCTACGAGGCGGGGCGCGTCCGAGGCCGGGGTCGCGCTTCCGTAGAGGCGTGTGACTTCGCCGCCCATGCGACCGCGGAGCGCGAGGCCGAGCATCTTGAAATCGCCTCGGAGCGACCACCACCAATAGTCAAAGGCGGCCGGCTTGTTTCGCTCGATCGCGAAGTGACCGATCCACGCGCAGCCGTACCCGAATACCGGTGCAATCAACAGGAGCCACCACACCTCGGTCGTGACGGCAGCGATCGCGGTCAGGAGGCCCATGCTGGTCCCGAAGTAGTGAAGCGCCCGGCAACCGCGCGTGCGATGTGCCCCCACGTAGTACGGCCAGAACTCCTCAAAAGACTCAACTCGCTCGCTC
>CAYZDM010000649.1:0-2171 GCA_964476875.1 uncultured Sandaracinaceae bacterium
CGACGTGGGTGTTGCACCCCGTCGCGCATCCGGTGCAGACGCCCTCCCCCGACTTGAGAAACCAAACGCGGGCCTTGAAGCGGAAGTCTTGGCTGGTCAGCGCGCCGACCGGACAGACGTGCTCGGTCATCAGCGTGTACTTGTGATCGAGCTCTCTGCCCGGGGCGAGGATGATCTCATTCCTGTTGCCGCGTTCCCGCATGTCGAGGACGTGGTCCTTGGCCACCTCGTCGCACACACGAATGCAACGGGTGCACATGATGCAGCGCTCGGCGTCGTATACGATGGTCGGGCCGAAGCGAACCCCTTTGGGCTTGTGGACTGGTTCAGTGAGCTTGCGCTTCAGGGTGCCCTGGTGCTCGTAGTAGTAGTCTTGAAGTTTGCACTCCCCGGCTTGGTCGCAGATCGGGCAGTCGACCGGATGGTTGAGAAGCAGGAACTCCTGGACAGACGCCTGAGCGGTCTTTACTTCGTCGTTGGTCGACGAAACGACCATGTCTTCAGCGGCAGCGAGCTGGCAGGCGGGCTGAAGCTTCGGCTTGGTGGCCGGCACGTACTCGCCCTTGGCCTCGTCGAACGCGAGTTGCGGCATCGCCATCTGACGGCCGCTCTCTACGTGCACGAGACACATGCGACAGTTCGCGGCTATCGAAAGCCCTGGGTGCCAGCAGTAGTGAGGAATCTCAATCCCCTCACGCCATGCGGCCTGCATGACCGTCTCGCCAGCTTCAAACGAAATCTCTTTGCCGTTTAATGTGAACTTAGGCATCGCTTACCGGTCGCACTCTCCGCCAATCATGTTGACCGACCCAAAGGTAGGAATGATGTCGGCGATCATGCTGCCGAGAAGCATTTCGCGGACCGCCGCGAGGTTGTACCAACAGGGCGGACGCACCCGCACTCGGTACGGGGTGCCGCTGCCGTCCGACACGATGTGGAATCCGAGCTCTCCGTTGCCGCCTTCGGTGAAGCTGTAGACTTCGCCCTTGGGCGTTCGGAGTCCCTCCATCACCAACTTGAAGTGGGCGATGGTCGCCTCGATCGTGGTGTACACGTCTTGCTTCTCTGGGAAGATGATGCGGGGGTCATCGACGTTGACCGGGCCGTCATCCGGCATCTGGTCGATCGCCTGTTCGATGATCCGAACGGACTGGCGAATCTCCTCGAGGCGCACCATGAAGCGATCCCAGTTGTCCCCGTCCTCGCCCACCGGCACATCGAAGTCGAAGCGGTCGTAGACGAGATACGGATGGTCCTTACGGACATCGTACGGGAGGCCTGTCGAGCGGGCCATCGGCCCCGTGACGCCGTAGGAAAGCGCCTGCTCCTTCGTGAGCACGCCGACGCCCTGCATCCGGTCGAGGAAGATGCGGTTGCGGAGAAGCATGGTCTCCGTCTCTTTGACCACCTTGTGCACTTCGGGGATCAGGCGCAGCACATCGTCTTTGAAGTTCGTCGTCGGGGGCGCCGCCATGCCACCGATGCGCCCAAAGCTGTGGGTCATACGCGCGCCGGTTTCACGCTCGAGGATGTCCCACACCCAGTCGCGAACTTTCAGCAACCACAAGAACGGGGTGAACGCGCCAAGCTCCATTGCCGATGCGCCGTTGCAGGTGAAGTGGTCCGTGATGCGCGATAGCTCGCCTAGAATCACTCGGTAGTACTGGCAGCGCTCCGGTACCTCGATACCGAGCAGCTTCTCCACCGCGAGCGACCAGCCCACGTTGTTGAGCATCGGGGAGACGTAGTTGAGCCGGTCGGCGTAGGGAAACACCTGCGCCCAGGTGCCGCGCTCACAAGACTTCTCGAAGCCGCGGTGTAGGTAGCCCGGCTGCACATCCAAGTTGACGAGGTTCTCGCCGTCGAGGTCGATCACCATGCGAATGGTGCCGTGCATGGCGGGATGCGACGGACCCATGTTGAGTCGCATCGGCTCTGCGGAGAGTTCGAGGGATGCCGCGTCGTTCAATAGCTCGTCAGCGGGTTCCATCTATTCCCCCGAACCTTCCTCTGAAGTGTCGTCGGTGGCCTGGGCGGCTTCGGCCTCCTTGGCCATTCGTTCCGCGATCCGCGCCTGAATCTGCTGCGCCGCTTCGGAATCGCTCAGCGCACGGCGTTGCCCTTGCTGCACCCCCATCGCCGGCGACACCTGATTGTCGGACCCGCGAAGC
>CAYZDM010000650.1:0-2163 GCA_964476875.1 uncultured Sandaracinaceae bacterium
AAGACCAGCCGAAGGACTAGACCTCCGCAATGAACACGGCGGGCCCCGAGCTTCGGTTCGGGGCCCGCTTCGTTTAAGCGGACTCCGGCGGTGGCACCAGTGGCTTCGCGCCCTTCTCGAGCTGAGCGTTGATGAACCCTGGCGCGATTCGAGACATCCAATAGAGCTGATTGGCCTGCCCTGGCCGGATCTCGGGCCGCCCCGCCCTAAGACCCTTGAAAGTCTCCTTCATCAGCTCTTCGGTCGTCATCATTTTGAAGTCCCCGTCGTCCGGCATTCCCGCCGTCAGGTCGGTGTACACCGCGGGAGGCATGAGCTCGATCACTTCGACGGGCTGGCCTTTGAGCTGTTGCCGGAGTGAAATCGTGTAGGAGTGAAGTGCGGCCTTCGTCGCGCAGTAGATAGGACCGAGTTGCAGCGGCACGAATGCCAGTCCTGATGAGACGTTGACGATGGTGCCCCGGTTCGCCTTCAGCTGTTCGATGAATACCGACACCATTCGAATGGGACCAGCCAAGTTGACATCGAGCTCCGCGGTGAGGTCGACGAGGTCGGCCGCCGGGGCCGTGTGGTTTCGCGGGATGAACACGCCGGCATTGTTCACCAGTACGTTCATCTGCGGAAACCGCTCTTGCACCTGGGCCGCCAGTGAACGCACCGCGTGTGGATCGGCCGCGTCGCTTTGAATCGATTCGAGGCCCGGCGCCTCCTTGCGAGCCGCTTCGAGCCTGGCGGCGTTCCGCCCGGTGATGATCACCTGGTTGCCTATCCCGAGGAACTCTTTGGCCATCGCCAAACCAATCCCAGCACTACCCCCCGTAATCAGAATCGTATTCCCAGTCAGCTTCATCGCCGCCTCCTATGCGACAGCGACTCTAGGGCCCCGACTCCCGCCGAGCACCCCGAAGTTAAGCGAAACTATATAGGGGTCAGTCCCCTTTAGGGGGCGGCGGATTTGGCTGGTTCGGGGACTAGGGTGAAGGAGTCCGCGTAGGTGCGGAGGAGATCTAGGGTGCGATCCATGTCCTCGTAGGTGTGGCCACGTGTGACGTTGAGGCGGAGGCGCTCTTGGCCCTCTTTCACTGCGGGATACATGATGGGGACCATGAGAACTCCGTTCTCGAGCAAAGCGACGTGCGTGAACATCGCTTTGGTTTCGTCGCGGATCATGATCGGCATGATGTGACTGTCGCTGTCGCCGAGATCGAAGCCGATATCAATCAGCCCCTTGCGCATGTACGCTGCCTTCTCGTGGAGCTCGTTGACCAGGGCTTCCCCATCAGATTCGAGCATGTCGAGGATCGTGCTCGCTGCAGCCACGAGCGGCACCGGGAGCGACGCGCTAAACAAGAAGGAGCGCGCGTTGTGCTTGATGAAATCCACCACATCGGCCTCGCCCAAGAGGATCCCACCGATGCCGCCAAACGTCTTCGAGAAGGTACTGATGGCGACGGGGATCTGCCCCTCAAGGCCATACTTCTCGATGATCCCCCGGCCACCCTTCCCCAGCGTGCCGGTGCCATGCGCATCGTCGCACACGATGGCCACGTTCTCATGCTGGGCGCACACGTCGATGAACTCGCGAATGTTCGCTTCGTCGCCGTCGAGTGAATAGATACCTTCGATCATCACGAGCGCGTTTTTCCGATCGCGCTTCTTCAGCACCCGATCGAGGGCCTTGGCACTGTTGTGGTTGAAGAAGCGGACCTCGGGCGCGCGCATCGGGGTCCCGGCAGCCAAGAACGTGCCATCGAGAATGCAAGCGTGGCTCAAGTTGTCGAGGATGATCGTCGTGTCCTTGTCCGCCAACGACATGATCGTACCGACCATGGCCTGGTAACCGGTCGTGAAGATCAGCGACTTCTCGAAGCCGTACCAAGCTGCCAAACGCTCCTCGAGTTCGACGTGCAGGGTGGCGGTCGCTTGAACCCGAGACGAACTCAGCCCGCACGCGAACTGGTCGACCGCGGCCTTCGCGGCCTCCTTCACCTTGGGATGGTTCGTGAGCCCGAGGTAGTCGTTGGAACTGAAGTTGACGACTGGCTTTCCGCCGATCGTCGTATGCAGCCCGCCCGATTCGAACGCCCGGAAGTACGGGTAGATCTGCTTGGCTTGGGCGTCACGTACCCGTTGCAGCCCGGCATGCCCCTTTTCAGTAATCCA
>CAYZDM010000651.1:0-2159 GCA_964476875.1 uncultured Sandaracinaceae bacterium
TCACCACATCGTTGATTTGGCCGACCTCCTTGTTGGTGTGGCCCCAGGGACGAAGCAGGTGGAAGCCTGGCTTGTTGAACACCTCGGGTGCAATCCCAAGCCGTTCGTAGGCCTCGGTGCCAATCACCCATGGCGCCAACGCGGAGCCGACGTCGAACACGCCGCGAAGCGCCCCTTCGACTTTCTCGATCTCGCGTTCGGTGAGACCGTTCTCGAGCAGCGCCTTGCGGCCGCAGTGCGGCGCTCCGGTGAAGGTATTGGTGCCCGTCACGTAGGAGACGATGTCAGCGAGCTGCGCATCGGTGTAGCCGAGGTTCTGAAGTGCCTTGGGCACGCTCTGATTGACGATCTTGAAGTAGCCACCACCTGCAAGCTTCTTGAACTTCACCAATGCGAAGTCGGGCTCGATGCCGGTTGTGTCGCAGTCCATCAGAAGCCCAATGGTGCCGGTTGGGGCGAGCACAGTCGTCTGCGAGTTGCGGTAGCCGTACATCTCTCCGAGCTTGCACGCCAAGTCCCAATCTTCGTGGGCCGCCTGAATGAGCTCCGGTGGACAAGCAGTCTGCTCCTCGTCGGTCATCCCGGGGCCACCCGCGTCGTTGATACGGTAGGCCGCGTCACGGTGCTTACCCATGACTCGAAGCATTGGTTGACGGTTCCGTTGGAACCCGGCGAACGGTCCCTTGCTGGCCGCGATCTCCGAGGAGGTCGCATATGCGTGGCCACAGAGGATCGATGTGAGGGCCGCACAAATCGTCCTTCCCTCGTCGCTGTCGTAGGGAATCCCGAGCTGCATCAACAGCGTGCCGAGGTTCGCGTAGCCGAGTCCCAAAGGCCTGAAATTATGGCTGTTCTTTGCGATTTCGTTGGTCGGATAGCTCGCGTAGTCGACCGCGATGTCCATCGCGATGATCAAGATGCGAATCGCCTGACGGTAACCTTCGATGTCGAATCGTCCCTGCTCGTCGAGGAATTTCGAGAGATTGATCGAGGATAGGTTACAGGCCGAGTTGTCGAGGAACATGTACTCCGAGCACGGGTTCGACGCGTTGATGCGGTCGGTGTTCGGGCACGTGTGCCAGTCGTTGATCGTGGTGTCGTACTGGAGGCCGGGATCGGCGCAACCGTGTGCGGCCTTGGCCACTTTCCGCCAGAGGTCCCGGGCACGGTACGTATCGCACACCTCGCCGGTGGTACGAAGGGTGGTCTTCCACTCACCGTCGGTCTCCACTGCCTTCATGAACTCGTCCGTCACACGGAGCGAGTTGTTCGAGTTCTGGCCTGAGACCGTATGATAGGCGTCGCCGTTGAAGTCGGACTCGTAGCCAGCCGCGATCAAAGCCCGGGCCTTCTCCTCCTCGCGGAACTTCCACTCGATGAAGTCGATGATCTCGGGGTGATCCATGTCGAGGCAGACCATCTTCGCGGCGCGGCGAGTGGTTCCGCCAGACTTTGTTGCGCCTGCTGCGCGGTCGAGCACTTCGAGAAAGCTCATCAGTCCGCTAGAGGTTCCACCACCGGAGAGCTTCTCTTGCCTGCCTCGGATCTTCGAGAAATTGGTCCCCGTCCCGGAGCCGTACTTGAAGAGGCGCGCTTCGTTCTTGATGAGTTCGTAGATCCCCATGAGGTCATCGTCGACGGCCTGAATGAAGCATGCGGAGCACTGTGGGTTCTCGTACGCCGTCTTCGTCTGGAAGATCACGTCCTGCTCGGGGTCCCAGGCGTAGTTGCCGCCGGACCCTTCTATCCCGTAGCGCTGAAAGAGGCCGCAGTTGAACCAAACGGGAGAGTTGAAGGCGGCCTTCTGGTTGATCAAGAGATGGGAAAGCTCGGCTTCGAAGGTGTCGGCGGCCTCTTTGTCGGCGAAGTAGCCACCAAATTTCTCTCCGGCCTCACGCAGTGAGTGGGCCACGCGATAGACCAACTGCCGAACGCTGCGCTCGCCCTGGTTCTTGTCGCCGTCGATACCGGCCTTGCGGAAGTATTTGGAGACGGCGATGTCGGTCGCCAGCTGGCTCCAGCCCTCAGGGACCTGTGCGCCCTTGAGCTCAAACACCACCGAGCCGTCCGAGTTGGCGATCTGGCTGTCTCGAAGGACGTATTCGACCTCCTTGAGCGGGTCCTCGCCGGGCGGCGTCAGCCTGCGCTCCATTGGCAGA
>CAYZDM010000652.1:0-2155 GCA_964476875.1 uncultured Sandaracinaceae bacterium
TGGGTCGGAGTTAGCCGTCACCGCCTTGAGGCACAACTTTTTGGCTGGGATGCGAGCGAATGCAGGTCAAAATCCTACATTTACCCACCTTATCACCCTGTCACTGTAAAGTTCTAGTTGTTAGCTTGATCGTGGACCACAACCCAGGAGCAAGCTGTGAATCTACGTCTCGCACTCGTCGCCACCACGCTGGCAGCTGTCATCTCGTCCGTGACCCCATGGCAGGACGCGGACGCCGCATCGGGCCTCAAGGCGCGTATCTTCCTGACGCAGAAGGGCGTGCCACGCTCGCTCTCGGAGTCGGGGGTCATTCGGTTTGCGCAGTCCAACAAGGCCACGCGCCTTCGTGAGACGAGCGATGCTCCCATCGAGGATCGGCAGTGGCGGGCGACCCTGGTGGCCAACTTCAACCGTCCGGTAGGGGACTCCGAGTTCGAGGTGCTGTTCTACGACATTCAGACCGCCGAACGGAAGTTCATCGCGCCGACGATGACGGTCTTCGTCAACGATAGAAATCAGCGAACGATCGTCCACAAGCTGCGCCTCAACCGTCCCCAGTTCGAGCCCAACCGACGCCTTGAGATGGTGGTGACGGTGCGCCGACAGGAGGTGGGGCGTTACCGCTTCCAAATTCTCGGGGACAGGGTACAACAGAGCGGCGAAGTCACCTTCTCGGATGACGAAGCCCACTGAGTAAGTGCCAAGCCTAAATGACGTCACAAAGAGGGCCTCACAAGGCTCGCTCGACCCGGTTTACGTGTTGGTCGGGACGGAGCGTTTGCTCATGGAGCGGGCGGTCGATGCGGTACGCGCGGCAGTCGATTCGATGGGTGCCCCCGGTTTCAACGTCGAGGTGTTTGACGGCAAGGGCCTCGACGCAGCTAAGGTGATCTCGGCGGCGCGAACACTCCCGATGATGGCGGACATCCGCCTAGTGTTGCTGCGCCACGTCGACGCGATGACGCCCACCGAGCAGACGAATCTCGCCGCATACCTAGACGACCCAAGCGATTCCACCTGCTTGCTGGTCACCGCAACCAAACTCGACGGCCGCTCCAAGCTGGCCAAAGCGGCAAAAAAGGCGGGCGTTCTCATCGAGACCAAGCCGCTGCGTGGTCGCGACTTGCGAGAATTCATCCGTGCGGAGGCGACAGCGCGAGAACACAACATCACGTCCCCAGCGATCGAGGCGCTACTCGATGCCGTGGGCGACGACCTTGCCGCGATCGACGATGCGATGGAACGCCTGTCTTTGTTCGTCGGTGCCGGTCAGCGCATCGACCCAGACGCAGTCATGATGTGCGTCACGCGAATCCGAGTAGAGTCGATCTGGAGCCTGGTCGATGCGATCGGGCTCAAGGACCGCCGCAAAGGAATCGCCGCCGCACAGTCACTTCTCGACGATCGTGAACCGCCACTCCGCCTGCTCGCCATGGTGGCGCGGCAACTGCGCATCGTCGCACGCATGCGCGAGGCACTCTCGGAGGGGCTACGCCCACAGGACGCGGCGAAACGCGCTGGCGCCCCACCCTTCAAGGCCGGCGATCTCACCGAGTCCGCTCGGAGGTTCACCGCAGACAGCCTCGGGGACGCGTTTACCTTGATCGCGGAGACCGACCGCGCGCTCAAGGGCAGTAAACGACCGCCGGACGTGATCCTGCAAGACGCGGTTCTGCGACTCTGCGCCGACCATCGCTGAGGCGTCCCGCACATCAAGGCCGGGACTCCCAGGCGCGACGCGCTAGAGCGCGTTGACTTGGCGCGTGAGCCTGGAGATGTAGCGCGAGCCGGTCTTCCGGTGGAAGATGCCCTTCGAAACAGCCCCGTCGATGCGGGTCACAGCCTCGATGAGCGCCTTCTTCGCGGCGGCGGAATCACCGGCGACGACAGCGCTATGGACGCGCTTTACACAGGTGCGCACATAAGTGCGGATTTGCCGGTTTCGCGCGGTGCGCTTGACGGTCTGACGGACTCGCTTTTTTGCTGAATCGTGGTTGGCCACTCTGATATCCTCCCCGCAGGGACGCAGTTGGTAGCCCTGCCCGCAGGGGCTGTCAAGCCGGTCACAAGAACCTTGCCAGTCTCGCCCCAAACAGGCATACACGCTCGTGTCCCGACGCCAACAAACGCTGAATTGGCTTGCAAAGCTCGTCAC
>CAYZDM010000653.1:0-2152 GCA_964476875.1 uncultured Sandaracinaceae bacterium
GTGCTTCTTGATCAGTTCTTTCAGAAGCTTGTCGAAATCCGCTTCGGTCGCGTTGACCAATGCATTGCCGCGGCGCTGCGCCGGCGACTGGGAGCGGTCAGGGTCGTATAGATCCCAAACGTACGCTTGGGCGCGAACGTCGGTACCCCCCAAGCTCCTCGAGTGCTGGTCGTTGCCTTCGACTTTGGTGGGGCGGCCGTCATGACTGGTGACGACTACGCCGAGCGTGTCGCGACCACGGGCCGTCACCGTCGCGAAGTGCGAAGGCACGCCCGGCACCAAGTACTCGGGCGCCTTGCTGTACGGCAGAATCTCGTTCTCGGGCCGACGGACACAACCCTGAATGCCGGCGGCAAGTGCCGCGATCGACGACCCTTGCACGAAGGATCTGCGCGAAACCAGCGCCTTGGGGCTCAGTAAATCGGTGACGAAACCGCCCGGCTGCTCCTCCTGGGCGAGCTTCTGAAGCTCTTCGGTGTCGGTGTTCTTGTCCTCGAGGGTGCGCCACATCGACGGACCTTTTCCAGGACTCAGCTCATAAGATTTTCTACGGGTCATCGGTGGCACCCCGAACAATGCTCAGGTGGATTGAGGGCCGCGGCGACCGCTGCCCGCTGGGCGAGCCAAGCGTCGTCGGCTTCCCAGTTCATGTTGGTGACCTCACTCTTCGGTCGGATGTGCGGTTCCGGGTTGCGGTGACACTCGAGACACCACTGCATCGCGATCGGTTGAACGACCCCGACGACTTCCATTTGATCGACGCGACCGTTGCAGGACTCGCAACCGACGCCCGCATTTAGATGCGCGCTATGATTGAAGAATGCGTGGTCCGGAAGCTGGTGGACACGAACCCAAGCGATCGCTTCGTCGGTCTCCCAGCTGCTGCGCACGGGCTCGAGCTTCGGCGACTCGGTGTGGACCAGCGCGTGACACCCCATGCAGGTCTGCGTCGGAGGCACCATCGCTTCGTGCGACCGCTCGACCTGCGAATGGCAGTAGCGGCAATCTAAGCCGAGCTCGCCAGCGTGTAGACGGTGGCTGTATTCGATGGGTTGCTTCGGCGTATAGCCGACCTGAAGGTTCGGCGGGGTGAAGTAGACCCAGAACAACAGGAACACGCCTGCGCCTAGCCCGCCGGCCACGACGGCCAGCACGAAGGGCAAGTGGTTCAACTCGCGGGGGAAAATCTGCATGCTGCGTTTTCTCTTGAGTCCTCTAAGCGACGGGCCGCCAATTAGGCGAAGCTTAAGGGTCGTACAAGCCGGTTCGTCACTTTTTGACGAACAACCTCCGAGCGGCGTTCGCGCAGCCTGGCTGCACTCGACTTCTTCTTATCCCTGCGGGGCCGCTAGGGCCGCTCCTAGACCCGGTCAAGTCAGGAGCGATCCCGAACGCGGGAGCCTATATCCCTGGACAACCGAAAATGGTCAAGCCTTCGGATCGTTGCGGACCCCGACCGCGAGTCCATCTGGCGTAGGTACGCACACCGAGCGGTAGTTCGTGGACATCTCCTCATGGAATCGCCGCATCGCTCCCGCCTCCTCGCTGTCGTCGAGAAGCCGGCCGAACAGATAGGCGTTGTCTCCTATTAATAGACCGCCCGGCCGAAGATTCTCGGTCGCCCAGCGCCCGTACTGATCGTAGCGACCCTTGTCCGCGTCGAGGAAAACCGCGCAAAACGGACCGGAATCGGTTAGCTTTGGCAGGATTGCAGCGGCGTCATCGCGAATCACGGTGACCCGATCGCGGAAGCCGGCCTCCCCAATGACCTCGGCCGCAACACCGGCGTGCTTCGGGTCCGACTCGATCGTCCACAGATGGCCGCCCGGAGGAAGCGCCCGGGCCATCCAGAGCGCGGAGTAACCGGCCAACGTGCCGATCTCCACGACTTTTCGCGCCTGAACCAGGCGAAGCAGGAGCTCGAGGAACCTGCCCTCGGCCGGCCCCAGTTGGATCTCCGGCATTCCGTGTCGCGCGGGTGCCTCGAAGGCACGAGCCAACGCCAGATCGTCCGGATGGTGGGTTCGAGCCGCAAAATCGAGAATTTGTGCGGTAGCGTACCGCCCTCCTGCCCTGGAATCTGGATCAGCCATCGAATTCTCCGAATTTGTGTAAAGTTTGTTGCCCTAATATCGATATTTTCCGTTGGCAC
>CAYZDM010000654.1:0-2150 GCA_964476875.1 uncultured Sandaracinaceae bacterium
AAGGGTGACACGAAGAACGCTCCGAGTTCTCGCCTCAGAACGACGCCGGCGCTCTTCATGAAGCCTCCTCAGTCTTTCCAATCGCGGTGAGTTCGGCGAACACGTCCTCGAGATTGGTTTCCGAGTCGCTTGGGGCGAGGTCGGCGACCTTCTGACCTTCCCGTATGATGATGACGCGATCGCACACCGCTTCGACTTCGGAGAGAATGTGTGTCGAGAGCAGAACCGTCTTCTTGCCGCCGAAGCCTCGAATGAGCTCGCGGAACTGGCGCACTTGGTTGGGATCCAGACCCGATGTCGGTTCGTCGAGGATCAGAATGGGCGGATCGGCGATGAGCGCGTCAGCCAGCCCCACCCGCTGTCGGTAGCCCTTTGATAGTTGCCCCACGATCCGGGTTCGCGCCTCGGCCACCCCGGCACGCTCGAGGGCTCGGTCGACCGCCTCGCTCAACTTAGGAACGCCCTTGAGCGCCCCCCGGTGGCGGAGGTATTCGTGCACCCGCATCTCGCGATAGAGCGGCACCCCCTCCGGCATGTAGCCGAGGCGTCCACGGGCTTGGATGGAGTTTGCCACGGCATCGATACCATCGATTCGAATGCTTCCCGAGCTGGGTGCGAGATAGCCGGCGAGCATCCGCAGAGTCGTGGTCTTACCCGCCCCGTTTGGGCCGAGGAATCCAACGATCTCACCTGGTTCCACGCGAAACGACACCGCGTTGACCGCGAGTCGGCTCCCATACCGCCTGCTTAGTGACTCGACTTCAATCACGTATTGCCCGTAAGGCGCAGGAGGTACTCGATGCGATCCCCCGTTGCAACTGCAGACCTGTACAGCGGTTGCCGGTTTTTCGCATCAGGGCTCTCCGTTTCCGTACGATCGCGATCAGGATGTCCCGAATCCCATGGAAGGTCCGACTGAGCTGCTGCGCCTTGGCGATGGTCGGAGGCGGTTCGCTGGCGGGCGCTTCGGAGCTCAGTAGCGCTCCGGTCGCGATCGCGCCGGTGGCGATTCATCCCAGCCCGGCGCCCATCGTCGAGCCCATTCACGCGGAGCCCGGACCCGAGGTGACTGAGGTTGTCCCGATTCCGAACCAGGATGTGACTGGGCTGCGGTTTCCGAGCGGCCTGACCATCCAAGGTGGCACGAAGCATCGTGCGATCCTGTTCACATTCGACGACGGTCCTTCGCGCAGGACCACACCCCGCCTCCTGGACATGCTCGACGAGCTCGGAATCAAGGCCCTCTTCTTCGTGACGAGTGAGAGCTTCGGCAACGGCAACCCTTGGGAGCGGGAGCACGCGCAGATCGTCCGCGAGATCGTCCGCCGCGGCCACACGGTCGGCAATCACACCGAGACCCATCGTCAGCTTCCTTTGCTTAGCAACGCGGAGATCGAAGCCGAGCTTGCCGTCAGCGAGCGAAAGATCCGGCGGGCGGTCGGGAGCAAGCCTCGATTGATTCGACCGCCTGGGGGCGCCCTCTCGAAGCGCGTCGAGCAGATCCTCGGCGAGAATGGCTACACCAGCGTCATGTGGGCCCTGTACGGCGGCGACCTCGAAGTCCACACGGCCGAGGAGGTAGTTCGTACGTTTTTCCGGGTGTTGGACCGCCGAGAGCGAGAACTTGGGGACCGTGGCGGTATCGTCCTGATGCATGACACCAAGGCCCACAGCCTGGACGCGGTACCCCGCTTGGTGAGCGCCCTTCAGAAGCGAAACTGCAAGCTCCTGGCCGACGGCGAGGAACTCTACGACATCGTCGACGACCTCGGCTACTTCATTCCTGGTCATGAACCGGACCAGACGCTCGAGGAGCGCCAGGCGTACCTTCGAGAGCGGACGCGCCGCTCGTGCGACACTGTGGCCCTTCGCTGATCAGTCTCGGGCTGCGAGGATCCGCCATACGGGCAGACCATCTTCGATAGCGCGCTTCTCCCGGTTGGATCTCGCTAGGAACGGGTTGGCCTCGACATAACCGGTGGCGGTGGTGAGCGTGAAGCCAGGCATCTCGCGCAGCTGGTTCAGGTACTGCTCTGCCCGGTGCTCGACGTCGGTCTGAATGAATAGCTCACCCTGCGGCGTCATCAGCCGAACCAGCTCGGTCAGGAGGGCTTCGCCGATGACCCGGCGCTTGTCATGTCGCTTCTTCC
>CAYZDM010000655.1:0-2149 GCA_964476875.1 uncultured Sandaracinaceae bacterium
GTGTCGCGGCTGACCGCAGCCGTCGACGTCGTGGTCAGCGGCCGCATGCACCTCGTCATCGCCTCTCTTCGCAACGGCACGCCGGCGATCACGGTGGCGTATCAGGGCAAGGTCGCGGGCTTGTCACAGTATTTCGATCTTCCCGAGCTCGGCGTCGCCCCGTCGGTGGCACTCGATCCCGAAGCAATGCAGGGCGCGATCGAAACCCTGATAGAGCAGCGTGACGGCCTCGCGCTCCGGGTGGCACAGGCGCAGCCCGCGGTGGCCGCGCTGCAATCGCGAAATTTTGCGCCTGAGCAGCCGGCGACCTCGATGCCCCGCCTGCTAGTGATAACGCCCGAAGCCACGCACCCAACCAACAAGGGGAATCGCGCGCGCATCATGGACCTGTGCGAGCGTGCCGCTGGACTCGATTGGGAGGTTCACGTCGCCCACATCGAGCAATCCGGTGCCGACCGCGAGGCGATGTCGGCGCATTGGGGCGTTGCCTACCACCCCATTCCATATCGATATCCGCCGAGCGTGCAGGCTAGGGCGGCGCGACGTCTGCGCGGAGCGCTCACCGCTGACATGGAACTCGCCATCGACGATTGGTACGACGAGGGCGTCGACCCCTACCTCGAAGCCTTGCAAGAGCAGTATGCGTTCGATGCGGTGATGGTCGAGTACGCTCACCAGTCGCGGGCGTTCGAACTGTTCGGGTCGGACGTGATCAAGGTTCTCGATACACACGACTCGCTGGCTCACCGGTTCGCTTTGCAGAGGAAGCTCGGACTGCGTCGAACGGGGTTCTCCACGACGCCCGAAGAAGAAGCGATCGCGTTCTCTAGGGCCGATGTTGTGCTTGCCATTCAAGACCGCGAGCGTGAAGCGTTTCAGTCCCGGTCTGAACGGGAGGTCGTGACTGTTGGTCATCGGGTGCAGGTCTTGGACGCGGTGCCGAGCAGCGGCTCGGGGCACCGGTTATTGTTTCTGGGGTCGCGCAATCAGGCCAACGTCGACGGCATCGAGTTCTTTCTCGCCGAGGTTTGGCCTCAGATTTCAGGAGAGGTGGAGCTTCTGATCGCAGGTGGCGTCTGCGAGGTCATCGAGATTCCGCCCGAAGTGAAAACCATGCCCGTGGTGGACGAGGTGGCGGAGGCTTACGCACAGGCCGACATCGCAATCGTCCCGAACCGATTTGGCACGGGGCTGAAGATCAAAACCATCGAGGCAATGGGCCGCGGCATGGCAACCGTGAGCACCAGCGTTGGAGCCGAGGGCCTAGAAGGCCATGATGGTGGATTGGTTGTGGCCGACACGCCGGACGAGCTAGTGCACGCCATTCGAGGTCTGCTCAACAGCGACGCAGCGCGCATCGAGGTAGCCGAGCGGGCTCTACGGTTCGCCCGAGAATGGAACACTCGGACCGAAGCTGCGTTTGCCTCGGTGTTGAGGAAGCGTGATCCCGATCAGGCTGCCGACTGACTGTGCCCATCGGTGTCCTGGTCCTGGTGATATTCTTCGCTTCGGTAGTAGTGGTAGTAGCCACTGCCGAGGTGTCCCTGGCCTCCGCGACTGGGCTCTACGTCGTTGAGCACGCCGCCGAGGATGTTGGCACGTACGTCTCGAAGGCTTCGGGTCGCTGCGATGACGGCGTCGCGAGTGGTCGCCCGTGCACGAACGACGAGTAGGGTTCCTCCGCACTGAGGGGCGAGGATAGCCGCGTCCGTGACGGCTCGGAGCGGCGGGCTATCGAAAATCACGCGGTCGTATTGGGATGCCGCCTCTTCGATCAACAGCGAGAACTGTTTGGTGTGTAGAAGCTCGGCGGGGTTGGGTGGCAAAGGCCCGCAGGTCACCACCGACAGCTTGTCGATGCCGACGTCACGGGTCACTTGAGCCAAGGTTCGCTCGCCAACCAAGGTGTTCGTCAGCCCAGTGCGGTTGTCGAGATCGAAGGCTTTGTGAATACGCGGACGTCGCAGGTCAGCGTCCACCAGCAAGACGCGCTGTCCGCTTTGGGCGAGCGCAATGGCGAGGTTGGTGGCGACCGTAGTCTTGCCGTCCTTCGGATTTGCGCTCGTCACGACCATCGTCTTGTTAGGAGACTCCGCCGCCATGAACATCAGGTTCGTTCGGATGGTGCGGCACGACTCCGCTGCCATCG
>CAYZDM010000656.1:0-2148 GCA_964476875.1 uncultured Sandaracinaceae bacterium
CCGGTGGCACGGGCGGTATGGGTGGTGCGGGCGGCGGCTCTACGGCGAGTTCTGGCTGCGTCGATGGCACCCTCGACGCCACAGTGACCGAGGTCGACTTGGAATTTGATGGCGTCCCGAGGCGTTACGAGCTGCACGTCCCGACCGCCTACGATGGGCGCACGCCGCTTCCGTTGGTACTCAACTTCCATGGCCTCACGTCAAACCCGACGCAACAGCGTGAGTTTTCTCAAATGGACATGACTGCCGATTCTCGCGGGTTCCTGGTCGCCTACCCGGAGGGCCTCGACGTGTCGTGGAACGGGGGATTGTGCTGTGGGAGATCGGCTGAGAATGGCGTCGATGACGTCGGCTTCGCACGGGCCGTCATCGACGACATTGCGGAACGTGGCTGCATCGACCCGTCGCGGGTGTACGCCACCGGGATGTCCAACGGGGGTTTTCTTTCGCACAGGCTCGCGTGTGAGGCTTCGGATGTGATTGCCGCGATCGGACCGGTTGCAGGAGTCCTCGGTATCGACTCGAGCGCATGCACCCCCAGTCGCCCGGTTCCCGTCGTTCACTTCCACGGTACGGCCGACACCCTAATCCCATACGATGGGCAGAATGATTTCGAAAGCGTCGCCGACACGGTCGCGGGCTGGGTTGCAAGAAACGGCTGCACGGAGCCACCCGAGGTGGTGCTTCGCACCGGATCGGTGACGTGCGAGACCACGGGGGGGTGTGATGGCGATGCCTCCGTGACCTTGTGCACAATCGAAGGCGGCGGGCACTGTTGGCCGGGAAATTTGTCCTGCCCGTTCGGGGAGAGCACAGAAGACATCAGCGCAAACGAAGTGATGCTCGACCTGTTCGAAACTGTGCGGCTACCGTAGAAGGTTTGTCCGAGACGGGATCTGAGCTTGAGGAACGGTCTCGATCCCGAGGCCCGAAATCGCTTGCCCTAGGCCTCCATAATGTCCTTGAGGTTGTCCATCGACACATCCATGTCCTTTTGATTCCGTTTCAGGACGAGCTTTTCGGCCAGGTTGCCCAGTACGGGAATTGGGATCGTGTAGTCGATCACCACGTCTAGCTTCGTTCCCCCCTCATGCGGCGCGAAGTTGAACTTGAAAATGCTGGTGGCGCCTCCCTTGCTGTCTGTGACCCAGCGTTCGTTAGGAATGAATTCGCTGATCGTGCTCTCGCCATGGAGCGGAACCCCAACCATTTTGTATGTCCAGTGGTGACGCGCGCCGACGCCAGAGCCGGTAACGTCCTTTATCTCAGTGATGCCTACCATCCACTCAGCGAGATTCGTGGGGTCGGTGACGTACGCGAAAACCTTGTCGACAGGTGCGTTGATCTTGGTGCTGCTGTTTATGATCGTCATGACTTCACCCTCCTATCCGGGATGAGTTGGACGGTATCAGGCGGCCCAATTGTTAGGGATACGTAATTGTTCACCTTCGCGGCTAGAGCACGGCGCCCGCCGCAGAGGGCGCTTGCAGCAATGCTGCGTGCATCTTTTCCGCTGACCTCATAGAGTCGCTGGCGGAGTGCTCTCCCTTGAGCACCGCGGGATGGGAACGATGGCAACCACGACGGATGAGATCGCGCCGGACATCTTCCGCATCAGCACGTTTGTGCCCGAGGTGGGGCCGACCGGGTTTACCTTCAACCAATTCCTGATTCGGGCCGACGAGCCACTGCTGTTCCACACCGGGCCCCGGGCGATGTTCCCCGCGGTCCAGGCGGCCGCGGCAAGGCTGACCCCCGTCGAATCGCTCAGGTGGATCACATTCGGACACGTCGAGTCGGATGAATGCGGTTCGATGAATCAATGGCTGGAGGTTGCGCCGCAGGCCACGGTCGCGCACGGCGAGGTCGGCTGCATGGTTTCGCTCAATGACCTAGCCGACCGGCCTCCGAGGGCGCTCCAGCACAACGAGGTGCTCGACCTTGGCGGCAAACGCGTAAGGGTGTTTGACGGGCGTGAGGATTGGCGAGAAGAGATCCAACGCCACCTCACGATTGCGCGCGATCGCGTCGTAATTCACCTCCAGCACAGGATCGCCCAGTTTGTCGATGTCCGACTTCTCGATGATGACCGAAGAGGAGCCGCTCTTCATCGGCCTCGTTCTCCACAAGGCGTTCGTGGCGGTGGAC
>CAYZDM010000657.1:0-2148 GCA_964476875.1 uncultured Sandaracinaceae bacterium
TGACCGAGCTCGTACAGGAGGAGTTGCTCGAGAACCCCATTCTCGAAGAGGGCGTCGATCCTCGGGATTCGAGCAGCGCTGGGGCCGAGGAATCGCCCACACCCGAGGTCGAGGCCCACGAGGCCAAGAAAGAAGAAATCGACTGGGAGCGCTACCTCGAGAACCAGTCCAACGAAGCGCCCATGCCGTCGATACGCCGTGGCCCGGACGAAGAGATGCCGGGGCTCGAAGCGACGTTGTCGTCGTTCGAGGATCTGAGCGAGCACCTCGAGTGGCAGCTGCGGATGGGCGACTTCGTCGAGGACGAACGACGTTTCGCGGTCTTGGTGATCGGGAACCTCGATGAAAACGGTTATCTGAAGATCGAAGGCATCGCCCCCGGGGACGTGGTGCCGAGGCTTGCCGCAGAGGCCGGCCTCGATGCCGAGGACGCTGAAGAGGTCCTCGCGATGATTCAGCAGTTCGATCCGCTGGGCGTCGCCGCTCGGTCTCTCGAGGAGTGCCTGACCATTCAGGCCAAGCACTATGGCATGGACGACCTGGTGCTCCGCGTCCTGTCCGATCACCTATCCGATCTCGAGAAGAGGCACTACCCAGCGGTAGCCAAGATCTGCGAGTGCGCCCTCGACGAGGTGTACGACGTGGCTCAGATCATCGCCGAGCTCGAGCCGCGTCCAGCTCGACGATTTCAAACGGAAGAGCCGCGCTACATCGTCCCAGATGTGTACGTCCATAAGGTTGGAGACGAGTACTACGTGGTGGCCAATGACGACGGCATGCCCAAGCTCAAGATCAGCGGCTTCTATCGCGCGGCAATGGCGGACAACGCCAAAGCCAAGGAATACATCCAGGACAAGCTCCGGAGCGCGCAGTGGCTGATTCGCAGCATCGACCAGCGCCGAAAGACCATCGTCAAGGTCACCGAATCGATCGTGGAGAAACAACAGGGCTTTTTCGACAAGGGCATCGAGTATCTCAAGCCCATGATCCTACGGGACGTCGCCGAAGCCGTGGGCATGCACGAGAGCACCATTTCCCGCGTCACCAGCAACAAGTACGTCCACACGCCCCGGGGCACTTTCGAGTTGAAGTACTTCTTCAACAGCGCCATAAGACGGGATAACCAGAATGACATCGCCTCCGAAAGCGTGAAGCAGGCGATCAAGAAACTCATCGGTGGCGAGGACCAAAAGGCCCCGCTGTCGGATCAGCGAATCGTCGAGATATTGGACCAGGACGACATCAAGATTGCCCGCCGCACGGTCGCGAAGTATCGCGAAATGCTCGGGATCTTGAGTTCATCAAAACGTAAAAAGTACTTTTAGCCGCCGGAGGGTCGATGCGTATTAGCTACACATTTCGCAACATGGAGTCGTCAGACGCAATCAAGAACTACGCATCCGAGAAGATTGCCAAGATCCAAAAGTATATGCGGGCCCCTTTGCATGCCGAGTTCACCTTTTCGATGGAGCGGCATCTTCACCGCGTCGATTTGAATCTGACGGGTGACGGACATCAGTACGCCGGTCACGGGCAGTCCGAGGACATGTACGCAACGATTGACCAGGTCGTCGACAAGATCGACCGTCAGGTGCGAGACACGAAGGCAACCGAGACAGACCGCCGACGGCACGGCGGTGAATCTCTCCGCCATCCGGAAGACTGATCCGCGTTGCGCCGCTGTGGCGGTTGGGGTATCGCGACGCCGTCATGTTGGCCGACCTACTTCATCCGGAGCGAGTGAGAATCGGGCTCACGATGCCCGACAAGGAAGTCGCTCTTCGCACGATGGCTGACCTTCTTTGCATGCCGGATCGCTCCGCGAACGAAGAGATCGTCTACGACGTGCTTCTCGAGCGGGAGCGCTTGGCGAGCACAGGGATCGGCAGCGGAGTGGCGATTCCGCATGGCCGCTACGACGGGGTGGACGAGCTACGCGCTGCCGTGGCCGTATGCCCGACGGGAGTGGACTTCGATGCGGTGGACGGCGTACCCGTGACAATCTTGGTTGGCATCGTGGGACCAAGGTCCATGCCACAGAAGCACCTGGCCGCTCTCGCCGGCATCTCGCGGGTCCTTCGAGACGACCAGAAACGCGACGCGCTGCTCAAGGCGCTCCTCGGGACGCTGATGGGCACGCTGCAGGAG
>CAYZDM010000658.1:0-2145 GCA_964476875.1 uncultured Sandaracinaceae bacterium
GCTTGACCTCTTGGAAGCCCTCGAGCGGCTTTTCCGCAGGCTTCTTCGCGAGCGTGATCGTGTCGCCGACCTTGGCGTCCTGAAGCGACTTGATGCTGGCAGCGATGTACCCGACTTCGCCCGGCGCGAGGTGGTCCAGTTCCTTTTGGAATGGCGTGTAGACCCCGATCTCGGTGACCTCGTACTCGGCGCCGGTCGCCATGAGGCGAATCCTGTCGCCCTTGTGGACTGTGCCGTCCTTCATCCGGATCATGCAGACCGCGCCGCGGTAGCTGTCGTACCAAGTGTCGAAGATCAGGGCGCGCAGGAAGCCGTTGTCCGCTGTCTCGGGGGGAGGGATCCGCTGCACCACCGACTCGAGGATTTCCGCCACGCCTTCGCCGGTCTTGGCACTGCAGGCCAGCACTTCCGAACAATCGAGCCCGATTACCTCCTCGACCTCGCGACGAACCCGATCGACGTCAGAGCTCGGCAGGTCGACCTTGTTGAACACCGGAATGATCTCGAGATCGTTCTCGACGGCGAGGTAGACGTTGGCCAGGGTCTGCGCCTCTACCCCCTGCGTCGCGTCGACGACCAACAGCGCTCCGTCACACGCGGCAAGCGACCGTGAGACCTCGTAACTGAAATCCACGTGTCCGGGGGTATCGATGAGGTTCAATTGATACGTCTGGCCCTTGGCATCTGTGAAGGGGAGGCGGACACCCTGCGCCTTGATGGTGATCCCTCGCTCCTGCTCGAGGTCCATCCGGTCGAGGAACTGCGCCTTCTGCTCCCGCGCGGAAACCGCCCCCGTCACCTCGAGGAACCGATCGGCAAGCGTGCTCTTGCCGTGGTCGATGTGAGCGATGATGCAGAAATTCCGGATGTGCTGGATATCTTGCGTCAAAGTGCGACGTCTCTAGCCTTGCACTAGGCGCGCAGCAACACGCCGTCGCTAGCCCTTTTTGGGGGGCGTTGCGTCCAGCGTCATCTGGCCGGGAAGCTCGTCTTGATGACGGTCCAAAACGAGATCGATCCCCTCGCGGATGTACACCGCCACGGGCACTTTGGTGCGCTCGTGCAAGAGCTTGAGTCGCTCGTTTTGCTCGGGAGTGATGTAGACCGTCGTCGAGATCTTTTTACGCGCCATCCGGACCTCAGCAGTGCATGAAGCTACATGGCACCATATATATTGTCAATCCGATCGGCCGTAGACTTGCACCGGCCGGTGGATCGACCCTATCATTATAGTGATCCGGTTCTCGGGGGACCCTGTTTGACCGTAAACATGAGCAATTTCGCGCATGCGATGGTTGGGCTTGCCACTTTGGTATGCCTGGCGGCGCTGGGTTGCGCGAAGAGTTCGTCGAGCACGCTGCCAAGTGGCTCCATGGCCGGGGCAGCGGAGTGCAAAGGCAATCAGGTCACCGCGACCGACGTCAACGAGGATGGGCGCGTCGACATTGAACACGTCGGCCGCGGCGGTCGTCGCTACTGCACGAAAGCCGACATGAACTTCGACGGCAAAATCGATTTGGAGCGGTTCTACGACGCGGATGGCGAACGTGTTGCGCAGGAGCGGCACGACTTTGATTTTGACGGGCGACTAGACCAACTGTCCTTCTATGAGGATGGGGAGCTGGTCCGCAAAGAGCTCGACACCAACTTCGACAACACAATTGATACGTGGCTGTGGTGCGGCAACGGCTGGGTCGTTCGCTCTGAGCGAGATCGCGCGCGCGACGGCAAGGTCGACGTTTGGGAGGTCTATGCCCAGGGGTTGATCACCGAGGCCGAGTACGACGACGACAACGACGGTCGCGTCGAAAAGTGGGATTCGTTTCGAAGCGGAAAGCTCGTGCTGACGCAGTACGACGAAAACGGGGATGGTGAACCAGACCGGAGCCAGGACATGCCGCTCCAGAGTATGGGCCCCGCGGACGAGGCGCTTCGATGTGAGAGGGGACAGTTGTGAAACACTTATTGCTTTGTCTATTGAGCGTCGCCGTGGTGGGTTGCGGTACGAAAGACCCGAAGCCAGTGACGAGTCCAGGGGCTGGACAGTCCGAGTCGAGCAGTGGCGGGGAAGCCGCCGATCACGGGCGATGTTTGCCAAACGGCGCAGGCTATGAGGTCACCGAGTACGACACCGGCAGCGAAACA
>CAYZDM010000659.1:0-2145 GCA_964476875.1 uncultured Sandaracinaceae bacterium
TTATCGGTGACCACGATGTGATAGTAGGGGCGCTTTTTTGCGCCAGCGCGTGACAGTCGAACCTTGACCATGGATTCCTCGTAAGCGGCGGGGCTAGCCCACCCAAAAGACGCCGGAAGCTAATCAGCGCCCGCCCCTGCGTCAAGCCGCCGCTCGTCGCAGGCTTTTTGCAGTAAGGCGTTCGGTTGCTAGAACCAGAGAGATGCGATGCTTTCTTGCTGTATTGGCCCTCTCGCTCCTGACTCTAGGCCTCGGTTGCCGTCGGAGCCAGTCCACGCAGGATACGGGCGGCTCGGAGGCTCCCAACGTCCGTCTGGCGGTGGTGACCGACCTCAAGGGCTACCTGGAGCCCTGCGGCTGTACCAGTGCCCCGCTGGGCGGCATCGACCGTCTTGCGGCCCAAATCCGAAAACTCCGTGAAGGGCCGGTGCCGGTGCTGCTTCTGATCGCGGGTGACACGTTCTTCGATGTGGGGGAGTTGGAGCCTGTCCGCGTCGACCAGGCGAATCGAAACGCCAAGACCCTCGGGGGAATCCTAGACGAGATGGAGGTCACCGCCGTGCTTCCCGGGCGTCGCGACCGCGCTCAGCCGGAAGCGGCACTCGAAGCGCTGCAAAGGGCTGCCCGTGTGCGCTGGTTGGCGATGGACACTGAAGTCGAGCTCTGGCGCACCGAAGCGGGGTCGCTCCAAGTGACTTTGGTCGGGGTGCGTCCCGGCGTCGAACGAGATGTCGTGGCCGCCGCAATAGCGAGCTCCGAAGTCGCGTCCGATCTGACGATCGCGTTGGTGCACGGCTCGCGACGCGATGCCAATCGAATCGGCGCCATCGACGGGGTCGACTTCGTGATTCAGGGCGGGCTCGACGAAGACGAACCGATTCCGCCGCATGAAGCCGGTGCGGCTTGGGTGCTTCACGCGAGTCGTCAGGGGCAGGGTCTCACGGTTGTCGACGTGTACTCGAAGAACAAGGACAGACCATTCGTCGACCGCAGTGAGTGGTCCCGGGCCGAGCGGGCTCAGCAGCTCGACCGGCAGATCGAAGATCTCTCCGCGAAAATCGAAGCGTGGCAGGCCTCCGGCGATGTCGACGAGGCCGATGTGGCGGCTCAGCGCGCGCGGCTGGCCGAACTGAACGGGGAGCGCAAGTCCTTCGACGCGCCAGCGGTACATGCAGATGGCAACGCGCTCTTCGCCAGTTGGGTGCCGCTCCAGAAAAAGGCGCCCAAGGACCCACGCGTCGAACGCCTGATGCGCGAACACGACAAAGTCCTGAACGATGCCAATCGGACCGCTCTTGCAGGCCTCAAACCACCGCCACTCGGGCCTGACGACATTGCCTATGTCGGGTCAGCCGCCTGCAGTGGGTGCCACCAAACCGAATACGCCTGGTGGCGAAATCACGCGCACGGCGTGGCGTACCTGACGCTTCAGCAACGCAACAAGGAATTCAACCTCGATTGTGTGGGCTGCCATGTCACGGGCTACGAGCAGCCCGGAGGGTCGACAGTGACCCACAACCTGGATCTGGCGCTGGTCAATGTTGGGTGCGAGAGCTGCCACGGGCCGGGCGCGGCGCACGCGAAGGCCCCGGAGAAGTTCGACATCGCGAGAGAGACGCCGGAGTCGACGTGCGTACAGTGCCACAGCCCTGAGCACAGCGACCTCTTCGACTACGAGACCTATCGCAAGACTCTCGTCGTGCCGGGGCACGGGCTTCCGCCGAACGTGCCCTGAGTCGACTCAGGCTTCGAGGGATCTCGGCTTCACATGGGTGTGAATCCAGTCGACGATGTCGTCGAGCGGGGTGCCCGGCGTGAAGATCGCGCTGACGCCCTTCGCAAGCAGCGACTTGGCGTCGTCTACGGGCACGATGCCGCCGCCGAATACCAGAATGTCGTCGGCGCCTCGCGATGAGAGGGCATCGAGCACTGCTGGAAACAAGGTGTTGTGCGCGCCCGACATGATCGAGAGGCCCACGGCGTCGACGTCCTCTTGAATGGCAGCCACAGCCACCATGTCTGGCGTCTGATGAAGACCGGTGTAAACGACTTCGAAGCCCGCATCGCGGAGGGCCCGCGCCACGACCTTGGCGCCCCGGTCATGTCCGTCGAGGCCCGGTTTCGCAACGAGGATTCGGATCTTGG
>CAYZDM010000660.1:0-2143 GCA_964476875.1 uncultured Sandaracinaceae bacterium
CGAACGCAGGCGCCCCGAGATCATGTGCTTCGCCCTCGAGATGCGGCTGCGTTCAACGCCTGCCTCAAGACGACCGCCAACGGAGCGATTCGGTACCTCCAGAGCCTCTAGGGGTCCGGGCAGTGCTCGATGGCTTGGCACTGCGCTCCCTCGGAGGGGCAGTACGACTCGAGGACGTTCGAGGTGTTCCCCGAGAACCCGAGGCAATCCGTGTCCACCGAGATGCTCCCGCAAGAGCCGTAGCCGGTGTAGTACTCCACGGCGACGTACCAGCCTGAGAACTCACTCTCCTTGATCGTCGCGCTCAGGTTCACCGCGTCGGGGCTTGAGCAGGTTTGCAGGAACACGCCGGATCCACGTGTGCCACCCGGGGGATGTATCATCGAGCTTTCGTACATGTTGAACGACGTCGATCCGCCGTGCCACGGGTTCAGGATGATCCCCCACGCGGCGCTCGACGAAAAGTTGAAGGTCACGTTGCACATCGTGAGATCGCGGTGGTCGAGGGAGGCAACCTGGCTGCCGCTCAACGCATCGACCGTCAGGTTCCGCAGGGTCGTGTTCTTGTATCCGTAGAGTGCGGCGAGGTCGCCGCCTTGAAGCACGAGCGTCGTTGCGCCTTCGCCAGCACCAATGAGTGTGATGTTCTCTAGCAAGAGGTTTGCATCGAACGGTCCATACTGGTCAGTGTCCCACGACCCGATTGGAGGCGCGTACTCTCCCGGAGCCAGCTTGATGATCGTCCCGGGGTTCTTCGCTGCGGCGATTAGGTCGTCTGTGGTTGACACCTCGACGCCGCCCGGGGGGATCGGGCCACAGGGGTCCGCAATCCAGTACTCGACATCGCCCTTGATCGGGGTGCCCGCCGAGTCGTACTCCCACTGCGGATCGACGATGAGGAGGACGGCCTCCCGATCGGAGTCGAAGTCCTTCGACACGAAGTCGACGGGACCATTTGCCAAGTTCGGGGCGATCATCACATCCTCGACCTCACCGGTTTCCCGATCGAGGACGAGGATCTCCGCTTGGATCGGAGCGCTGCCCGTGTTCGGCAGGCGAATGTGCAAGTCGCCCTCCAAGTTTGGGCTCCCAACTCGATGCACGTCGGCCGTCAGGTGCTGCTTCAAGTTGAAGGGAATCGTCAGCGGATTGTCTTCGGAGTCGCCCGCGACGCCGGCTTCGATCTCTCCGAGCTTGGAGGGGTCGGCGTACACCTTCTTCGGGGGGCCGAGATAGGGCTCCCCATCCCAGAGCTCGCCCTCGCGATTCTCACCAGTGTCGAAGTCCTTCTGATAACGAGCCGCGTGGGTGAACTCAAGGAAATCGACCTCGGGCCAGATGTCCATCAGCGAATTCAGGTAGTCCGAGGCGACCGAGTTCTCAATGATGCTGTTCGGGCCTGAGAATTTGTGAGTCAACAGGAACTTGTCGGCGATGACATTCGAGATGATGTCTTGTTGCTCCGACTCGGCCCACTTCCAGAAACCAACGGTCCGATACTCGTTGGCGTCCTTGTACCCCTCCTGGTTCAGCGGGATCTCGAAGCGTCTCCACGTGGTCGCGTGATAGTAATCCAAAGAGTCGTCGAACACCTCATCACAAGCCCATTCGGCCGTGCCCTCCTTGAACCAGGGGTCACGCTGCCGCGTCTGCCCCGAGCGCGAGGCTTGGTTGCTGCCATAGTTCTGAATTAGGTGGAAGAACTCGTGCGCGAGCACCTTCGAGATCTTGTCCGGGTCGAACATCGTGTAGTTCAAGTAGATCGTGTTGAAGTCATTGACCGTCACGTACCCCTTGTACTTGGGGTTCTTCATCTCCCCGACGATTATCAGGAGCGTCCCACTGGGGGGGACGAAGTGTTTCTGCCCCACGAGCACCTTGTAGATCTCATCGATGGCCGAGTGGATCACTGCCCCAACGGCTTCCCACCCGGGATCGGGGACTTCGTTGAATACCGTGATGACCAGCGGCATGTTCGGCGCTTTCGTTGCGGTGCTTGATTTCGTCGCGGGTGTCGCCGCTTCGACCTCGAAGGAATCGACGATCATGGGCTTGGCAAGCGTGACCAGTTGAAAGCGCTTCCGGCCAAAGATCTCGCCGTGCACGGTGCCATCCTCGTCGACCTGGGTGACGGGCACGAGTC
>CAYZDM010000661.1:0-2143 GCA_964476875.1 uncultured Sandaracinaceae bacterium
GAAAATCAACTCGTAAGAGGTCCCCGTGCCGAGCGCCTCTTTCACCTGAGCCGCGAGTAGTGGAAGGCTCTCGCTCTCGTTGAGGCCTGGAACGACGAGCGTCACGTCCGGCGCGCGCAAGTCCGCCGCGGTCGCCACCGGGTTCCCCTTGATCTGCTCTCCCACAGTCATGACGAGGGCCTTTTAGGCTCCCTGGCCCAAACAGACAAGCCGCGCTGACCTGGGCGTTCGGGCCGGATGCGTTGCCGTGCCTGCGGGGCGCCAGGACAGCTAGACGCCAAAACGGTCGTTGTAGGCTTTCAGCGTCTCGCGCACCTGCTCGTTCGTCAGCCCGAAGTCCTCGATCGCGTACTCGTGCGCGCCCTCCTGGGCGGTAGGCTTCTCCGAAATACGGGTCTCCAGGAGGGCGGCGGTTTCCTCGGTGAATTCGAGATCGAAGTACGAGTAGATATCCTGCATCACCGTCATGGGGTTGGCCATCAGGTCACGAAGCCGGACGTCGTAGATCTGCGATTCGGGGATGTTCTTCCGCGACTCCATGGCCCGATCCAAGCCGATGCGAGCGTACTCGAGCCAGAAGGCGCCGAGCTCGTTGACGTCGAGGCTGCGGCGCAATTTGGCGGCCATCCGAGCCGACAGACTGCAATGAGAGGCAAGCGCCTTGGCGATATCACGGTGGGTGTTGATGATTCGCGCGTCGGGATAGACCGCCATGAGCGCGTCCATGTTCCAGATGTGCCAGGGGCACTTCAAGACCCAGCGCTTCGCCGAGTTCTGCGCATTGAGAATCTTGAGCTGCAACTTGTGGAACTCGTAGGGCTCGATCATGTCCCAACTGAGCATTTCCTTCGCGTAGCCGTAGGCTGCGAAGGCCACCCAAGGCGTGAGCGCCGCCATGTCGTTCTCAAGAAGGAAGAAACACTCCTCATACGAATCCGCTGTCACGTGATGGGCCACGCCTTGATCCGGAATCGCCGCTTGGTTGAAGCCGAAGGTGAACTTCGCCTGAGCACGACGCCATGTAACGTCGCCTAGCGGATCACCGAGACGGCCTAGTGGGTACGACAGCTCCCACGCTTGGGCGACGCGGTTGTCTGGGTCAGCTGCCATCACGTTGTGGAGGAATGTCGTTCCGGTGCGAAAGAAACCAGTGATGACCAGCGGACGCTCGATATCGACGTCGTCGAGCTCCGGGTGGCGCTTGGCAAAGTCGATGACCCGAAGCTTGTTGACGAGGTGCCAGTTCAGGAAATAGCGCGCGGCGAGCAAGCCGGTCGTGTTCAGGTCGGACTCGTTGAAACCGGCGACGGTAGCGTCGAGCCTGGAGCGAAACCCGCCCCCACCCCAATCGTCGAGCCCGCTGGTCCGCTCGGCCATCTTCATGACGCGCTCCGAGTCGACGGGGATCATCTTCTTGCTGAGGCCATCCAGCTTGTTCACCAGGGAGAACGGGAGGCTCGGCTTCAGATCATCGGGGGTTTCACTCATCGAGGGTCTAGTAGAACGGAGAGACGCGGGGTGTCAAAGCACGGGGGCGCTGGAATGCCCAGTGGTCGAGAAGAGCGGGTGAGCGGTCATCACGGAGGTCCCAGTGGTTCCGATCGAGCAGCACACCCTGCGACTGATCTATGGCATGGTCCGCCGCGATGGGCTTCGTCCTGTTCAGCATCGGCAACGGGCTTGCCATCGCGGGTCTTGCGCTCGCCGCACTCGGATATGCCAACGGCCCATGGGCTGCCTGGATCGTAGCGTTGGTGGCGGCAGGGGAGTTCGTCATCCTTGGAAGCGTTTCGTTCTTGGGGGATGAGGGGTATCAGCGCCTGGAAGCGCGTGCGTCGGGATTCCTGCAACGCGGCAACGGTGGGGCGTTCTTGGTCGCCCCGCGCAGCCGCGCCTTTGGATCGGCGTTGCTGCTAGCCCACGTTTCTATGTACATGCTGGTGTGGGTCGGAGCGGTGCTCTCGTATACGCGGGCGACCGACGCGAATCCGTTCCCCGCTGTCTGGGGGCTCCCCTTCGACCAGCAGGGGCGCGCAGTCCTGTGGGGGGTGATCGCGGCGGAACTGCTGTTCGTGGTGTCGATCTTCGTACTCGGCCCGGCCTGGTGGGATCGCTTCAAACAGCTCTTCCGATATCAGTCATC
>CAYZDM010000662.1:0-2140 GCA_964476875.1 uncultured Sandaracinaceae bacterium
AAGGTCGATGACCTTGATGCCCGTCTCGAAGATCTCGACCTCGGTGCTCTGGTCTACGAAAGCGGGAGGGTCTCTGTGAATCGGCGCGAAGTGCGTCGCGTTCACTGGCCCAAGCTCGTCCACCGGAGCGCCGACCACGTTGAGGATCCGTCCGAGGCACTCCTTGCCGACCGGCATCGTGATGGGTTTCTCGGTGTTCCTCACCGCCATCCCTCGGACCAGACCGTCGGTCGAATCCATGGCGATTGCGCGCACGGTGTTCTCGCCTAGGTGCTGCGCAACCTCGAGGGTGAGGTTCCAATCTTTCTCATTGATCGCAGGGTTGCTGACCTGAATCGCAGTGAGAATCGACGGAAGGCTCCCCTGGGGGAAGGCCACGTCGACGACTGGACCAATAACTTGAGTAACACGCCCGTTCTGAAGCTCTGCCATGTTCTTTCCGGTTCTCTGAAAGGGTCTCGGCTGGCGGTATATTCCGCGGATAAAGCGAGCGCGACCTAGCACGGCCCCTCGGGGCGGTCAACGATCCCAGCCTCAACGGAGTAGGGTCATCGTGTACGCTGGCAAGTCCTAACCGGCGCTGGATTGACCCCTCTGTCGGAGCTTTCTACCCTCCACCTATCGATGTCGCCGCATGAACCCGTCATCCACGCCCTTCTTGGCGTCGGAACCCGATACGAGGGCAAGCTCTTTTTCGAGGGCAGGGCGCGTATCGATGGCGACTTCGAGGGAGAGGTGTTCAGCGACGGGCTCCTCATCATCGGGGAAGAAGCGACCGTCAAGGGCGCCATTCGCGTCCATACCCTGATCGTTCGGGGCGGAAAGGTCGATGGAGACATTCACGCCACCGAGCTGGTCGAGCTGCACGCGCCCGCCCAGGTGCGCGGCGACATTCGAACGCAGGCACTTTTCATGGACCGCGGTGTCGTCTTCGACGGCGCCTGCGTCATGGGTGAGATTCACGATCTCGACGAAGAGACCGCTCCTACGCGCTCGGCGGAAGATACGTCTCCCGACGGCTACAAGGACCAGCCGAACAGAAACTGAAATGTGACCGCGTGGTCGGAGCCCTCGGCTCCGTTCCCCATCGCGGGGACATTCGTGGTCGGGCCCGCGAAGCGCAGGTGGTAGTACTCCCAACCGAATCGGAACGCGTAGGTGAATCCGGCCGGCACCCGACCCCCCAATGTCAGCGCGGCGTCCAGGCCCACCCCCGAGCCGTCGGTGCCGTAGGCGTCCTCCAGGCCGCCGTAGAAGAACGGCAAACGAAGGCCAAAATCGGCGCGCAAGATCAAGAAGCTGGGCAGGATGTCGTACACAACGGCTGGTCCGAGCCGGACGTAGACGATGCTCGAAGACGGCAGGACGGAGTTGAGATCGATCGTGAACACGTCACCGCCGACGCCTACGAAACCGCCCACTTGCAGCCGGTTGATCGGATACAGATAACCGAATTGACCGAGCAATCGCCAGGTGTTGGTCTTCAGCGAAATCCCAGTGCCCGCGGGCTGGACCTCGAGGCCGATGCCCGAGCCGCCGTCGATCTGGATCGCGATCGCCCGAATCGAGGCCCTCGGGGAACGGGCGGCGGCCGGCCGTATCAGCAGATGCCAACCGAAGTCGAAGTACGCACCGGTGTCGAAGGTCCGCGGCTCGCTCCCACCGGTTCCGTCGCCCACCTCGAGGTGAATGTTACGGAATCGAGCGCCCCCTCCAATCAACGCGACTAGAACGGGGAGCCTGAGGCTCTCTTCCTGCACCGCTGCAGGCGAGGCCGTTGTCTCGTCCTCGGCATGCGCCGCCGTTGCACCAGCCAACAGGAAAAGACTAGCAAAAACAGACACTCTGAGCACCTGCACCATCAGAGGCTCAACCTAGCAAGCCCAGGCCCGAAGGCTCAGCTTTCTGCCGAGGGGCTAGCCGGGTGACGTAACGTCACCACGCTTCTCGCCATAAGCAGAAGCGAAATGAGACGCGTCATGAAAAAGACAGCCCTGATCGGAATGATCGCGACCGCACTCATCGCTGCGTCCCCCTTGAGCCCAGCGCTCGCGTCCGAAGCACAGAACGAGAACGCCGGGATCTTCACCGCCCAGATTCCCGAGGAGGGCTCCAACATTTCTTGGGGGCAGGCCGTGCT
>CAYZDM010000663.1:0-2136 GCA_964476875.1 uncultured Sandaracinaceae bacterium
GTCGCAGTCGAAGATGAACTTCACCGCGCGCCAAATGTCTTCGGGTTTCCCCATGCGTCCGAGAGGGACCGAAGCGCGAATCATGTCCAGCGCCTTTTGGTTCATGCTCGCCGTCATCTGCGTTTCGGTCGCCCCGGGGGCGACCGCAGCGACTCGGATGCCGTACGGAGCGAACTCCTTCATCCAGGTGCGCGTGTTGGCGGCCAGCGCGGCCTTGGCGGCGACATAGTTCGATTGGCCGCGGTTGCCGTGGCGCGCAATCGACGAGACGTTGACGATGACGCCTGGCTCGTCGCGCTCGATCATGTGCGCGACGACTTCCTGCACCATCAGTGAGGCACCAGTCAGGTTGATCGCGATGACGAGGTCCCAGTCTTCTCTGGACATGCGCCGGATCTCACCGGTCTTCCGGCTCTTGCCCACCCACAGGCCGTCGCGGATGATCCCAGCGTTGTTGATGAGGCCGTTGAGCCCGCCCATCTGTTCTGCCGCCCAGGGAACGAAGCTTGCGATGTCGTCCTGTTCGGCGACGTTGAGCCTGCGCCGGTGAATGCCATCGGGAAGGGCGGCGAGGCCCTCCTCGTTGACGTCTCCGACCGCGACCTGGGCGCCTGCGGCGAGGAGTTGTTTGGCGAAGTGCTCGCCGAGGCCGGACGCACCGCCCGTGATGATGACTTTGAGTTGGTCGAGCTCCATAGGGAGGCTTCCTACCCGGTTAGGCGGGCACGATGCAAGCCGCTCGCGACTAGAACACACCCCCGAACGAAATGCCGGCTCCCCGCTTCGAAAACGACGGCGCCAGGCTCCAGTGAAACTCGTGCCCGGCCATGGGCACCCGTCGAGCGACGTAGTCCTTCCACGCCCTTTCGCTGGGCGTTTCGCGAAACGTCGCCGCGAAGGCGCCGATGCCTACCGCCACGAAGAGGCCACCCACGACGTAGCCCGACACGCGGTCGGTCCGGCTTAGGCTGTCGGGGATCGGTGTGTACGCGAAGACCAATGCGCCGGCGAGGGCATGGGTTAGGCCGTTCCAACGAACCAGGAAGCGTTCTCCTTCACGGATCTCGCGGGCCGCGTGCAATTCCCCTTCGAAGTACGCGAGCTCCACGTCGGTGATACCGTCCTTGCGCGCCCTGTCCCAGCGTTCGGCGCGGCGCCGCTCATGCGGGATCCGAGTCGCCGCGTACACGCCGGTGGTGAGGTCAACCATCCCGAGCGTCAGGAACATCACGCCGAGGCCGCGAGAATATTGGCTTTGCGGATCTTTCTCGATCAGTCGCCAGCTCGCGAGGCCGAGCATGATCATGCCCCCCGTAATGCCCGTCGCCGCGGCAAATTTCTGCTGCTTGATCGTTTGTTTCATCGATCGTTGTATCAACTCATTGAGGAGCTCGGCGTTGTGAGTGAGGGCCTTCTGGTGCGCGACTTCGGGCGTATCCATCACGAGGTCGAGGGCCGCTTCGGGGGTCGTCGCCGTCGCCGCGTTGTCTCCGGGTCCCGCATCGTCGGCGGTTTCTATTGCGGTGTCACTCGAAGCGACCTGCGCCCGCGCGCTAGTTGTGAGCAACAGAACGCAGAGCAGAGAGGTTCTCAATAGAAAGGTCGGAATAGGTCGCATGAATCTCGATGATCGGTGGCCGCGCGGGCAGTGTGGTTGGTGGGGTAGTTAGCGTGTCCGACTCCGGACGAACTTCTGGTGGGCTTTGCCCATCGATTCATAGAAACGTTGCGGAGAGGTTCGCTTGAGGCGCCACGCCCTTCGACCATCTCGCATCGGTTGGACGTAGAGCTTGCCATCCCGCACGGAGTCGATGGCGGCCTTCGCGACGTCGGGCGCCTGTACTTTGGATCGTTCCATCCAGCGAACGATTTGAGCATCTTCTTTAGGCGTGCTGGCGCCCCGCCCAGCCTCGACGATGTTCGTGCGGAAGAAGGTGGGGCAGAGCACCGCGACGTGAATGCCGTCGCCCTTGTACTCCGCGAAGAGCGTCTCGCTCAGCGAAACCACGGCCGCCTTCGTGACGTTGTAAGCAGACATTGCGGGCGGTGCCAGGAGTCCGGCGGCGGACGCGACGTTGAGAATATAGCCGCGCCCCTGCGCCTTCATTTTCGGTACCGCGGCCTGGCATCCGTACA
>CAYZDM010000664.1:0-2130 GCA_964476875.1 uncultured Sandaracinaceae bacterium
AAAAGATATACATTTTATTGGCTGGGTTCACGATTTTACTTTTACAGAACCAAACTATGCTTTGCACCAGCGAAATAAATATCCATGGGATCTTCTTTCTAAAGCTCTTCCAGGTTGTGCTGCCGGAGCTAGGCGGGGCCGAAGGCGAGCACGACGGCTCTACCAATCAGCTGATCGCATACTACCGAAAGCACAAGGGCTCTGAGACATGAGCACGCTCGCGGTCGACATAGGTGGCGGTAGTATCAAGATCTGCGTGCTCGATGGGCAAGGGGCGCCGCTGACCGAGACGCTCAGTCGGCCGACGCCCGCGTCCGCCGAACCCGAAGCGGTGTTCACGTTGGTCCACGACATGGCGGACACGCTGCCGCCGCACCGTCGCGTGTCCGTTGGTTTTCCTGGGGTCGTAAAAAGTGGGATCGCGCAGAACGCGCCGAACCTAGGGAACGAGCTCTGGAGTGGCGTGCGGATCAACGAACGACTGACCCACCTGCTGCAGCGCCCGGTTCGCGCCGTCAACGATGCCGACCTTCAGGGCTTGGGCGTCGTCGGCGGGAAGGGCGTGGAGCTGGTGTTGACCCTGGGCACCGGCATGGGTGCGGCGCTCTTTACCGACGGCGTGCTGGTTCCGAATCTCGAGCTCGGCCATCATCCGCTGCGTGACGGACAGACCTACGAAGATCTGGTACGTGACAGCGAGCTCAAGCGGATCGGTCCGGTCGAGTGGACGGCGCGGGTTCTCAGCGCCATCGCGCAGCTGGAGCCGATCTTCAACTACGACATCCTGCATCTAGGTGGCGGGAATGTTCGCCACCTCCAAGCGAAGCTGCCCGACAACGTGCAACTGTTTCCGCTGACTAAAGCCATGCGGGGCGCGTTGAAGCTCTGGGATGGCGTTTAGGCGCTGCCGACGAACGGATTCAAGCGGCGCTCCTCGCCGATCGTCGTGTTGGGACCGTGACCACAGATGACCAGGGTCTCGTCGGGAAGGGCGAACAGCTTGCGCTGGATCGAGTCGACCAGCTGAGTCGCGTCTCCGCCCCACAGGTCGGATCGGCCGACGCTTCGTGCGAAAAGTGTGTCCCCGGCGACCACGACGGGCCGATCCCCTTCCACCGTTAGGCAGATGCTCCCGGGTGAGTGTCCGGGCGTGTGGATGACGTCGGCCTCGAGTCCGCCGGCGCGGACGGTGTCGCCGTCAGAGAGGAACCGATCGATCTCGGCTACTTCGGGTGCGCTAAACGGTGCCCCAAAACCGTCCAGCTGCATCTGGACCCCTTCGTATAGGAATAGGTCCTTCTCGTGGATCATCGTCGGCGCATGCGTCGCCTCTTGGACTTGCTTGGTGCCACCGATGTGGTCGAAGTGAGTGTGCGTGTGGACGATCGCTTCGCACTTCAATCCCAGTTCGTCGAGACGCGCCAGAATGCGGGGCGCTTCGCCACCCGGGTCGACCACGATGGCGGTCCCACGCTCCTCATCGCCCAGGATCACGCAGTTGCAGCCGAGCGGTGCGACCGAAAAGTGCTCGATGATCATGAAGCGGTCTAGCGGGCGCGCGAAGTTGACGCTAGCCGGGGTGCGGGGGAGCGCGACACGGGGGTTCGACGGACGGGGCGGCCTGCAAGGGTGGCCGGAAGGGCTGGGGGCGTGGGCCATGCAAGGGCGCCCCTCGGAGCTCGCGCCAATCGGGAGTGGTTGGTTTAGTTACATCCGACCCACCCACCCCCACCGCGTAATCCTCCCTGCCGCGCCTTTCGCTTCGCTGGGGCTTGGCGGCACATTCGCGCCGGGCTTCGCCCTGCGGGCTTGCGCTGCCGCGGGTGGATTGGGTGGGGTGATGGGACTGGGGGCGTGGGTTGGTTTAGTTACATCCGACCCACCCACCCCCACCGCGTAATCCTCCCTGCCGCGCCCTTCGCTTCGCTGGGGCTTGGCGGCGCATTCGCGCCGGGCTTCGCCCTGCGGGCTCGCGCTGCCGCGGGTGGATTGGAGGGCCCGATCCCGCACCAGTCGCTCCACCTTGGATAACAAGAGCCGGCCCGGCCGCCCTGTATGTCGACTTCTACGCAGGGGAACGGTGCGCGATGTGCGGCACAGCGAGTGGGCAAGGAGCCCCTCTTAGGGAGG
>CAYZDM010000665.1:0-2128 GCA_964476875.1 uncultured Sandaracinaceae bacterium
GCGAAGGTGGCGGCGTTATGAGAACAGCTCTGACGGGGGCCTTTGTTTTGCCTATCTACTAGCGATGAAATCGAATTTCGATGTGTTCTCGGCGTTTCCGTATCTGCTCTCGCCGCTCCTCCGCTGCGTACCAGTGCGTGTCTGCCGGAAGCACTTCGCGAAGTTGGTCCACCCGAACGAGTTCGCCGGACACTGTTGGCGCCGTCTCCGCGTTGAGCGTCCGCATGGTAAGCAAACCGCTTTCGTGCCCGTCGGTATCGAGCCAATTCGGCGTGCCTGGATCGGTTGCGCAAACGACAACGCGCGTGCGACCGTCGCCATCCGGACGAAGCTGATTGTGGTTCAGGCTCGTTGTTCGATTCGCGAGGTCCCCCGTCTCGAACCAACCTTCGGAGTAATGGACAAACCCGACGTACTCGGCCCGCAGAGGCTCAAGCGTGAGCACCAACGCCTCACCTTGCTCGAGCGAGAAACGCCCTCCCGCGTACGTGATGACTTCGTTTGAGTCGCCAGGGACTTCGATAGGCGGCGAGATACCGTTCAGTGGCAAGAACGGCATGCGCTGCTTCAGAATATTTCGCTGGTGATGGGATCTGTGTATGCTGGTGTTTGCCAGAAACTTGGGGTCGCTGAGTGGCGCGGAAAGAAAATTTATCGTGAATACTAGAAATGTGAAAATGCTGTTGCTCGTTGCGATTGTTGCGATCACGGGCTGTGGAGACTCTTCGTCGCCAGGTGCCGGCGGCACGGGCGGCACGGGCGGCACGGGCGGTACGGCGGGCACGGGCGGTACCGGCGGCAGTAGCAGTGCCTGCCAAACCGTGGCAACGAGCCCAGGGACATGGGACTTCTTCCTCCAGATCGAGAACGGGGATCCCATCGATGTGACGGGCTTCATGGCCTCCCAAAATGGTTGCACGGTGACAATGTCACTGAGCGACCCGGACGTAGGTAACGTTACGATTGTAGGACCGCTCACCGCTACGGGGATGTGGACCGCGTCGGTCGACGCCCCGGACGTTCAGTACACCGCCAACTTCATCGGCACCTTCAGCGGTGGTCCCCCATACATCTTGCTCACCGTCATATCGGGGTCGGACAGCGACGGTGACAACATCATCGGCGGCTCCGGCGAGATCACACCCTGAGTGGGAAGCGACTGACCTACATCAAGCGAATTCTGACGCACGCACCTCGCCTGCGCGGGCATCGCCGGCATGGCTGCCGGATTGGCATTCTGGCTTCTCGACAAGACCCTCGGTGAGACAGTAAGCGAGGCCTGGAAGGAGTCCGATCTCCACACACAGGTCAAGGAGTTCTTGCTCTCCAGGTTCGACCTGGCGGCGCTCCGATAGGGACGTCCACGCGAGGGTGGCTCCGGTGGCGGCCAAGCGTAGTTCCGTTGCGGCGTCCCTGCCGAGTTCTCCCAAGGGTACCACCGCGCGCGCTCGCGGCGAGCTATCCCTTCGAGAAATCCGGGAGAACCTGTAGCCGGGTCCGTTTTTCGTACTGCTTCGCTTCTGCTTCGGTCGCCACGCGGAGCCTCGCGTACGGAATCAGTTTGTACGAACCGAATGGGAACCCGTTAAAGTAGACGACTGCCTGTTGACGTGGAACTCGACGTTACTGAAAGATGATCGCGACGGCGACATCGATCCCGACGAGGTTTGCAGCCATACCAATCATGGCGACACACACGACGAGTGCGCGAGAATCCATCCCACAGCCGCGTTGCGGTGGTAGCTGTAGCAGCCTCGCTCCCCTAGGGGCTGATCCCAGATGGCGCATGCCCCTCTCATGATCAGATAGCCAGGTCTGCGGGCACACCACGATCGAACGGCGAGAGGGGATCTGCGCGGTTTCGAAACAGGTGAACTCGGCTACTGGCATGGGCTTCCTTCCGGGGTTGTTTCGGTTGTGGGGCGACGACCTCAATTCAAGCGCAGCAAGTGCCGCGTCTATGTCTTTCCGGGCCAAATCTAAGGCGCTCCGAGAGCGCCGGAGACGGTCTATCAGGGCTTGATTGTCGAGCGCTTGACCAACCGGCGAATCTGCTACAATCGGCCCTCTTTCGGGGCGGTAGCTCAGCTGGGAGAGCACCACACTGGCAGTGTGGGGGTCCGGGGTT
>CAYZDM010000666.1:0-2124 GCA_964476875.1 uncultured Sandaracinaceae bacterium
GAGCCACCACCCGCCGAAGCGCGACGCGTTCGGCTCGCTCAGGCGGATGCGGCGGAGTTTCTCGAGCAGCAGCCTGCCGGCAGCTTTGAAGGCCTGACCTTGTCGAACATTCTGGATGGCGTGGACGACGCCTATCGACAGAGGCTGCTTGCGGCGGTGAAACACGCCGCCGCCCCCGGTGCGATCACCGTATTGCGTAGCTTCAGCGACGTAGATGCCCAGTCGCCCGCCAATCGGGCCGTGGATGATCGCTCCATGTTGTGGGGCAGCGTGCTGGTGAGGCCGGCCTCGGAGTTGTAGCCCCGCTCGGGCGGCCGAGGGCATTCTCTGGGTTGGGATCGTCCGCGCATGTATTAGAGTCCGGTCGTCGTGGCCTGGCTTCAGCTCATCGTCGCAGGGTTTTTCGAGTGGGGTTGGCCCGTAGGCTTGAAACTCGGGTTCACCGACGCGGGTCTCCGCTGGGGCTGGATCGCGTTCGGTATCCTGTGCATGGCTCTGAGCGGCGCCTTCTTGCTCTTGGCCCAGCGAACCATTCCGATGGGGACCGCCTACGCGGTCTGGACGGGCATCGGGGCAGTCGGTGCGTTCGCGCTCGGTATTGCGCTCTTCGGCGAAGCCGCCACCCTCGCCCGCTTCTTCTTCGTCGGGCTCATCGTCCTCGGGATCGTGGGCCTCAAGGTCTCCGGTTGATGCAGAATCACTTCTTCAATCACTACCTGGAGTTCGATCCGTTCCTGCCTGATGCCGAGGCGCGATCCTTGACCCAACTCTGCGAGGACTTTGGAAGCTACGGGATGTACTCCGAAGAGGGCCTCAACGACGGCATCGGAGAAGGCCTCCCGCAGCGCTTCGATGCCGCGTTCAATTTCCTGCGAACCGGGGGGCGTCTCGGACATCGTGACACCGACCTCGGCAAGCTGGTCGCGCGGACCAACTACTTCCGCGAGACCTATGCCTACGGCGACCAGATCTTCGCGACCGGGATCGAGCCCATCTACAAGAACCAGCAGCTCGTCGAGGCAGCTGCCCAGATCTTCGACCGCCCCATCGTGGAGCCGGCAATCGTCTACGCGAATCTGCTTCTGCCCGGGCAAGAACTCGCCATTCACACAGACGTCCCCGAGTTCCGTGGACTGAATCGCAAGCTTCATCCGCAGTGGCTGATCGTCGTCGCGCACCACTCCGGGCTATTCGACGACTACCGAATGCCGATCGCGACGTCGGTGTCTTGGTACCAGGATACAAACGGCGGCGAGTTCGCGTACTACCCCAACGGCATCGATGCCGCCCCGCGTGCTCTCGATGCGCATTTCAACACGGCGGTGATCATGGACACGGACAGCATCTTTCACGGGGTCGACAGAGTCGCGGAGATCGACCGGCCGCTACCGAATCTCCTGCCGCGCATGCGCTTGTTCTTCGAGGGCGACGGACGCTGGGTGGTACGCGACGGGGACGAAGTGCTGAATCACTACCGCTGGGACGACATGCGATTCTCAATCTCGTGGAAAGCCTATTGCTTCCGCGACGAGGGGGAGCGAGACGTGTGGCGGAATCACAGCGACGACCTGAACGCCGACTCGGTGCTGGACACCCTGTGTGACGATCTGCGCAAACGCGAACGAATTGGCGCCGAACGCCCGCCCAACCGCGAGCTGGCGGAAACCTTGGTCGACGAGTATGTGAAGTTTCCAAAACCATGATCAACCAAGAACTCATCCTTTGGCCTCTCGCTGTTCAGGTGTTCCTGACGCTCTTCATCTTCGTGCGGCTCAACGTGGTCAAGGCGCGTGTTCGTGCCGCCGGTGAAGCCGATCTGAGCGGCACCGCACTCAACAACGACGCGTGGCCCGACGAGGTGCGCAAGGTCTCGAACAACATCGAGAATCAGTTCCAGATCCCTGTGCTCTTCTACGTGATTGTACTCACGCTCTTCGTAGTCGGGTCCGTGGATGTCTTCGCCGTCGGTGTGGCATGGTTGTTCGTGGCGTCACGATTCGTACACGCAACGATCCACACGGGATCGAACCATGTCCCTCACCGGAGGCCCGTGTTCAAGTTCGGCGTGCTCTTGGTTCTCGTCTTGTTCGGACTTCTGATCCGCGCATTGCTCACCTGAGCCCC
>CAYZDM010000667.1:0-2112 GCA_964476875.1 uncultured Sandaracinaceae bacterium
AGTAGAATGGGTAGCTTCCCACGATGCCTTCGACCCGCGCCCGAGAGGAGAGGATGAATCGTTGGCGCCGATCGAAGGGAATATGGGTAGCCACGGCAGCCGCGAAGGTCCCAGAAGTTCCAATGCGGGCACTGTCACTGGGCGTCGCATCGGACCGCACCTTCGCCGAGACTCCGGCCGCAATGCCGCGTTTTGGATAGCCGGCCGAATCGAACGTATTGACCCCGATAAAGGCAGTCGCGCCTAGGAATAGTTTGGTCTCGAGCGAGTTCGGGGCCACGTCGGGAGACTCCGAGACGAATCGACCCTGGGTGTCTTCGGTGTCGACCACTAGACCCGTGAACTTGATTCCCGTTCGCACGGTATCGTTGACCAGGCGTGCCACGAGACCGTAGCTCATCTTCCCAGCGATCTGCCGTACCCGGTAGAAATCTCGACCCGTTACAGTGGGGTCGATGTAGAGATCGGTGAACCCAAAGAAGTTGCGCACGCTATTCGCGGTCTTTCCCGCGATTTCAATTTCTTGGTCGAGGGGCCCCACCGTTTCGGGAAACAGACCGCTGTAGCCGACGTCCACACCCAGCGTACTCGTCGCAAAGAACGCGCGAATGGCGTGCGACGAGGCATAGGGCCGCCGCTTAAACTTCGTCCGTGTCACGACGACGGCTCCGCCGAGGTACAAGCCCTCGTCGGGGTTGATCACGAACCCAGGAAAGCCGGAGACCGTGTTGGGCTCATGATCAGGGTCCATTCGTTGATAGTGATTGCGATACGTCGACTGGGAGAATTTCCTGTCGACTTTGATCGAAGGGTCGATCTCAACGCTCTTCTTTCGGTCGTAGACTTTCACGCTCCTCGCGCGGAGTTGATCTTGTGCCTCGGGGCCCGCCGTGACGATGTCGTCGTCCGCACCACCGACGAATCGGACGGTGATAGCCTTGTGTGGTTTGCCGTGAACGACGAGCCTATCGCGCCCGGACAGTGCGTAGACCCGAATCTCTTCAGTGTACTTCGAATCGAATGTTCGTTCGAAATAGGGCACACCGCTTGGTCCCTCTTTTAGCCTTCGGAGAGCAACGGTAACCGCGTTGCGGTCGACGAAGGTGACATCGATGAGATCGCGATGCTCCGACCCCACGATTTCAACTTTCTCATTTACTTTCTCGAAAAAGACGGCGGCCGCGTCGACGATTTGATCTCGTCTCGCGCGAAGCTTCGTCTCGAGAGCCTTTCCATCGAGTTCGTATGCTTCCTTCGGCCACTGGGCCATGCCGCGTGCGATCACTTCGTCCGTCAGAGAGGCCTGCACCTCTTCGGCGATCTGCATCCACCGATCGCGGGGTACGCGGTTCAACAGAACCGGATCGATGAAGCGCGCGTTGTAGATGAGCCACGTCATTCTGTCGATGTCGTCACGGAACGGCCTCAAGACACGGACGGCCGGTGATGACATCCGAGCGAAGAACAGCATGGCGCCGTCGTAGTTTGAAAACGCTTGGTCACGGTCGCGTGGAATCGGATAGTAGTTCTTCGTGCCGTCTTCCAAGGTCGCACGCGCGAACCGCCACTGGTCCTCGTGTCGGTCCCAGTCACCGAGAAACAGGTCGAACAATCGAGCCCGCAACATCGCCTCCTCGTCGACCCGATGCCTCCATGGTTTGTCCTCCATCTTGAGAATCATGTCGGCGGTCGAGATGTACTTGATGGGGCGCGTCGACTGCAGGTCCCCGCCCAAATGAGCCGGGAGCTTTCCCTCTTTGGGTCTCTTCGGTCTCCGCTCGAGTAGAACGACTTCGTCGGAGATGAAGCCACGGATATCCAGTAGCCCGGGCTGATCGGGCAAGTACATCAGCCGTGGCTGGGCATGGAGGATGCCGACGGCTTCAGCCATCGGTGGAATCGCCAGCGCGGCGGCCGGGTGCGTGGCCGTGAAGCCATCTTCAACGAGCAGGGTGACAAAGAACGCTTCGTTCAGCGGATACGGCAGGAAACGGCTCGAATCCTTCGTTGTGGAGCGCAGGGCCCACTGTCCACCGTTCGGATCTCGAAGACGCAACGAATTGGTCTGCTGGCCCCCTCCAACACGGACTGGAACGAGGCCGCCCTGCTCGG
>CAYZDM010000668.1:0-2112 GCA_964476875.1 uncultured Sandaracinaceae bacterium
TGCGGCGATTAGCGGCACCTTCGGGAGCTTCTTCGGGAGCTGACTTGGCAGCGGAATCCGGATTCGGCCGACGCGTTCGTTGATGCGGATGACCTGGTGGCCAGAAATGTAGCCGAGATAACCCTTCTCTCCCGACTCGAAGGTCTGCGGATTGGTCGTTTGCGTCTTCCGAACCTCGGACGCTGAGTTGATGTACCGATTGAGCGTGACCGTGACGCCCCATTTCTGCGCGTCTTTCGAAGTCACCTGAATGACAGCGTTCAAGATGTTGCCAGGCCCGTCGGGGTTCGCGCTCGACGCATCGTTCATGGCGCCGGTAAACACGACCGGCTTGTTCGTCTTCAACGTCGCGTCGAGAAAGAACGCCCCCGCGGCCATCGTGTCGGTCCCGTGCGTCACGACGGCACCCACGATCTTCCGATTCGACAGCACCTTGTCCACCCGTTGGCTGAGCCCTGCCCAGAGCTCCGGCGTCATGTGAGAGCTGTCGATGTTCGAGTAGTCGATGACCACGAGCTTGGCGACCTTCTTGAGGCCGGGGACGGCAGCGACGAGATCTTCGCCGGACACGGCGGGTACCGCGCCACCAGTCTTCGGGTCGGTCTTCTCCGCGATAGTTCCGCCAGTCGTGATGACAGCGACCGTCGGAAGAGATGACACAGAGGCATCCTCCGCGAGGGCCACAGTAGCAGTCAGTGAGAAGAACAGTGACCACGTGACGAGAATAAGCCGCCTCATGATCGCCGATACTAGGCCAATGCCCGTGAACTTGTCGGCGAAAATTCCCGCTGCTCGAAGAAAGTCGCTTGGTTTCGACGCCTCGATCGGTATCCTGGGCGCGGGCTGAGCCCCTTCGATGACGGCCATTCAAGATTTTCTCAATGAAGTCCCGCTTGCCGTCCTCTTCATCACGGTCTCGCTTGGCTATCTGATCGGCAAGTTCAAGGTCGGCCGATTCGTGCTCGGTGGTATCGCTGGCACCTTGATCATGGGCGTCACGATCGGCCAGTTGGGCATCAAGGTCGACGCGAGCGTCAAGTCGATTTTCTTCGCCCTCTTCATCTACGCCGTGGGGTATCAGGGCGGGCCCCAATTTTTCCAGGCTCTCAACCGGCGTACGTTGAATCAGCTCGCGTCCGCGTTCGTGATGACCTTCGTGGGCCTCCTGACCGTGCTCGCGTCCGCATGGATCTTTGATCTCGACCGAGGCACAGCAGCCGGCCTCGCCGCAGGCGCCCTCACGCAGTCGGCCATCATCGGAACCGCAGGCGAGGCCATTCAGCAACTCGACGTATCTGCCGATATACAACACAAGATGCAGACCAATATCGCAGTCGGCTACGCGGTCACCTACATCTTCGGCTCTCTCGGTCCGATCTTGATGGCGACATGGTTCTTCCCGGTGGTCATGAAGTGGGATATCCGCAAAGAAGCCGTCGCGATGGCCAAGCAGCTCTCGGGCGGGCGGGCCGAGCTCGAGCCGGGGGAGTTCGAAGCCGTCGAGCCCATCGCGACGCGGTTCTATCGGGTGACGACCGAAGGCAAAGCGGCCGGGAAGTCGAGCTTTCAGGTCGACGAGGATCTCGGTGACGCTGCGGTCGAAGCGCTCATCCGCGGTGGGCAGCGATTGGAGAGCTTCTCAGACGACACCACGATTGAACCCGAAGACATCGTGGCGCTGACCGGTGAGATGCCCACAATGGAACATGGGGCCGCGTACTTCGGCCCGGAAGTCGAGCCACCCAAGGGCTTCGACCTCGTCGAAGAGCGGCGAGAGATCATCCTGATGGACAAGGGATTCGTCGGAAAGCCCATCTCGGCTATCCATGATGAGCTGAGCGTCTCGACTCGCCACGGCGTGTTCCTGATCTCGGCAAAACGACTGGGTCGGGAGCTGCCGTTGCTTGCGGGTGTCGAGCTCCATCGAGGAGACGAGCTTCACTTCTCGGGCAAGCCGAAGGACCTCGATCGCGTGCAAGCCAAGCTCGGCTATAAGATCAGCGCAGCAGCGATCACCGATTTCGTGTTCTTCGGTCTGGGCATGGCGGTCGGCGTCGTGATTGGCTTCTTCACAGTGCGCGTTCACGGCATCCCCATCACCCTCGGCACCGG
>CAYZDM010000669.1:0-2105 GCA_964476875.1 uncultured Sandaracinaceae bacterium
TGAGTGTTCGGGGAACTGGAGTGTCCTTAGGGCGTGCAGGTTCGAGTCCTGTTCCTCGCACTGTTGTGATGTCGGGGGGTTATGGCGAGCGGTGTTCCAGTGCACTTCGGGCTTGGCTTCGACTTGTCCCAAAAGCGGCCAAGAAGCCCCTCCTGAGGGCGAAGCCCGGACGTCACCCTAGCGGGCTATTTTCGTCGAAGCACGACACGCCCGGCCAGGCAGTTCAGACTCGGCATTGTGCGAGGCGCCTGATAGATTGTGTTCGGGTGAGAGGTGCCGCTGCACTCACTCCTGCTCTCTGTCGGCCTTTGCACTGTGACGGATAAATACCGGAATACATTCGAAGACCTCGTGGGCAATGGTTGAGACCATTCTCGTCACGTCGAGTCGCGCGTTGATTCTCGCTTGCGAGGAGATGGGTGTCGACACCGACAGCATGCTGCAGGCAGTCGGTGTTGCGCGCGGGACGATCGAAGATCCGGATGCGCGGCTTCCAGCCGAGCAAGCTCGCGCGCTCTGGGCGAAGGCGTACGAGCTCTCGGGCGACCCGGACTTGTCATTGCACGCCGCTGAGCGGCTGCCGTTCGGCGCGTACAAGGTCATTGACTACATGGCTCAGCAGGCCCCAACGGTTGGCGGCGGCATCGGACGGATCTCAGACTACTTTCCTTTGATCAACTCTGCGGTGCGCCTTCCCATCGAGGTCGGGACGCACCGGGTGACGTTCGACGTGGTGTGCCCCGACACTCCGGAGATGCTCACACGACCGTACAGCGAGTACATTTTCGCAGCTGTGATTCTTCGGACGCGCATCGCGTCAGGTATCGACTACCCGCTCGAGCGGATCGAGTTCACCCACCCCGCGCCCGAGAGCACCGCAGAGCATGAGAGAGTTTTCGGGTGCGAGGCGCGGTTCGGCGCTCAGGCCTGCCGGGCGGTGATCGATCGGGGGGTCTGGGACACCCCGGCAACCTCTTCCGACTCTGCCCTTCTTGCGCTTCTCGAAGAGCACGCAGCGCTCCTGCTCAAGGAATCTCCGAGACCTGCGGGAGTCGTGAACGAGGTGCGGAGAACGATCGCGAGTGAGCTCGGCGGAGGCGATCCCTCGGTGCAGCACGTGGCAAAAGAGCTCGCGATGAGCCCGAGAACACTGCAACGCCGTCTGACCGACGAGGGCGTCAAATACAGCGAAGTCCTCGACGACATGCGGCAAGGAGCAGCGAAGGCGTACCTGTCACAACCCGACATCTCGATTACCGAAGCTGCGTATTTGTTGGGTTTCGCAGAAGTGAGCTCGCTCAACCGCGCGTTCAAACGGTGGCTCGGCTGTTCACCACGACAGTACCGCCAGGGTGCGTCCGCTATAGCCGGATGAGCGAAGGCCGCCGCTTACAAAACGGCGGCTTGGCTCATCTGTGCGTAGTCAGTTCGAGACTACCCTGGCGTCGGGGACTCCGAGTCGGTCAGGGCCTGATCTGCGTCGAGCCCTTCGGGGCCGAACACTTCCCGCTTGCATGCAAAGGGCGTGTAGACGGCGCCCCCAAACGGAACGATCCACAGAAGCATCCCGATCTTCTCGGCGCGAATGAAACTGCAGTGGGAGCCTTTGGTGTCCTTCTGTTGTCCTTGATTGCCGCTCATGGCTTGCACGTTATCTCCGATTGCCGACTGGGACTGCGCTGCAAACAGGAAGGCGGAAAGGCAGATAACGGTGATGGTTATCTTCATTCATGTGGTTCGAGTAACGAAATCTCAGAATCGCAGCACGCCGGACTCCAAGTCCCAATGCGCGCTGGCAGTGCCGTGTCGCTCTATCGAGTCCTGAACGTCGCGTATCTTCTTGTTGCGGACTCCGAGCATGATCCCCGTGGTGATCATCGTGATCGCGCCTGAGCCGGCGAAGAACGCCCCCGTTCCAGCGAGCCCCCGCTGCGCGTCCTCGTTGCATGTGTATGCGCCGCCGTCGCTCGAACAGTTCTTGCCTGCCCACGCGGCGCCCAAAACGATGCCCAAAACGAACGCGCCGGTCCCAGTAAAAAGGCCGATTCGCGCCCGACGGCTTCGTGTCTTCGCGTCTTCGAGCTGGCGCGCCAGTTCTTCGTCAA
>CAYZDM010000670.1:0-2103 GCA_964476875.1 uncultured Sandaracinaceae bacterium
GCCATGCTTATCGGACATCACCTTCATGATCGCCGCCGTGAGCGTCGTCTTGCCGTGGTCGATGTGACCAATCGTGCCGACGTTCATGTGTGGCTTGTCTCGAACAAACTTTTCTTTACCCATCGTTAGCTCCTCAACCGCCCTTCGCCTTTGCGACGATTTCATCAGCGACGCCCTGCGGCACCGCCTGATACTCCTTGAACTGCATCGTGTACACCGCACGCCCCTGAGTCTTGGAGCGTAGGTCGTTGACGTAACCAAACATGTTCGCGAGTGGGACAAATGCACGAATCACTTGCAGCCCACCCACAGAATCCATTCCCGTGACATTCCCGCGCCGGGAGTTGAGGTCACCGATGACCTCCCCCATGTAGTCCTCGGGGACGCGTACTTCGACGTCCATGGCCGGCTCGAGCATGTGGATTCCTGCTCTATTTGCGCCTTCCTGGAACGCAAGCGAGCCCGCGACCTCAAAGGCCGCCGGGCTGGAATCGACGTCGTGGTACGAGCCGTCGAACAGCGTTGCTTTGATATCGATCACGGGGTAGCCGGCCATCACGCCGCGGGTCATGGCATCTTTTATGCCCTTCTGCACGGCGGGAATGAATTCCCTCGGCACGACACCACCCACGATCTTGTTTTCGAACTCGTATCCGCTCCCAGAGTCGAGCGGCTCGAGCTTCACCCAAACGTGGCCGAACATGCCACGACCGCCACTTTGCTTGACGTAGCGGCCCTCGGCCTCGACTTCCTTAGTGATCGTCTCGCGATACGCCACCTGGGGTGCGCCCACGTTGGAATCGACCTGGAACTCACGCTTCAGCCGGTCGACGATGATTTCGAGATGGAGCTCGCCCATGCCGCTGATGATGGTCTGGCCGGACTCTTCATCGGTGTGCGCCCGGAAGCTCGGGTCTTCGGCAGCGAGCTTCACGAGCCCGACCCCCAGCTTGTCTTGGTCCGCCTTGGTCCTTGGCTCGATGGCGACCGAGATGACCGGCTCCGGGAAGTCCATCCGTTCGAGGATGATGGGGGCCTCGTCGGAACAGAGCGTGTCGCCGGTGGTGGCCGTCTTGAGGCCGACAGCAGCCGCGATGTTGCCGGTGCGGATCTCTTTGAGTTCTTCGCGGTTGTTGGCGTGCATCTGAAGGATGCGGCCGACCCGCTCTTTTTTGCCCTTGGTGGAGTTCAGAACGCCAGAACCGGCCTCGAGCACCCCGGAATACACGCGAAAGAACGTCAACTGACCCACGAACGGGTCGTTGATGATCTTGAACGCCAGGGCGCTGAATGGCGCGTCGTCCGAGGCCTTGCGCTCCAGCTTCTTCTCCGGATCGTCCGGGTCGACGCCCTGGATGGCCGGAACCTCGAGTGGCGACGGGAGGAAATTGACGACGGCGTCCAGCAACTGCTGAACGCCCTTGTTTTTGAAGGCAGAACCGGTGAGCACCGGGACGATGGTCTGCTCGAGACAGCCCTTGCGAAGCGCCCTGAGCAGCTCCTCATCGGTGAAATCGGTGTCGCCTTCGAGGTAGCGCTCCATCAGCGCGTCATCGACTTCGGAAGCGGCCTCTACGAGCACAGCGCGCGCCGCGTCGGCCTCGGCCTTGAATTCGGCCGGAATCTCCTCGACGACCCAGTCCGCGCCGAGGTTGTCGTCCTTGAATCGATTCGCCTTCATGGCGACCAAGTCGATGATTCCGGCGAGTTCCGCCTCTTGGCCGAGAGGCAACTGCACCGCCACAGCCGGCGCGTTGAGGCGATCCTTGATCGACTGAAACGCGGTCGGAAAATCAGCACCTGCCTTGTCCATCTTGTTGATGAAGCAGATTCTGGGGACGCCGTATCGGTCGGCCTGGCGCCACACGGTCTCGGATTGTGGCTCTACGCCTTCCTTGCCGTCGAACACCGCTACGGCGCCGTCGAGCACACGAAGTGAGCGTTCGACCTCGATGGTGAAGTCTACGTGGCCAGGCGTGTCGATGATGTTGATGCGGAACTGATCGTTGCCGAACGACCCCGTGCCGGGGCTCCAGAAGCACGTCGTGGCGGCGGACGTAATCGTAATGCCGCGCTCCTGCTCCTGCTCCATGTAATCCATGG
>CAYZDM010000671.1:0-2102 GCA_964476875.1 uncultured Sandaracinaceae bacterium
AGGGTTAACCCTTTCAAAAAGGGGCCTGACCCCTTTTCTATCACGCCCGTTGCCAGGCGGGTTGGAGATCGGGTACCACCCTTCACATGACCGGTCGGGTTCGTTGGGGCTGCGCTGTGACCCTTGGTGCTTGCTTTCTAGCCTTTGCGGCGCCGGTCGACGCTGATGTTGCGCCCGAGAAAGTCGGGCAGGTCATGCAGCTCCCAGAATTGGTGAGCGACCACTGGGTGTGGGTCCCCGACCGGGTCTTGCGTCACTCGATTCTGCTCGATGGAGACGCCGGGAACATGCTGGGCACGATCGATAGTGGGCCGCAGGTCTCGCCGAGGCCGCCACTGTGGTCACGAACGCGCGGCGAGATCTATGCCGTCGATACCATCTACTCGCGGGGTCACCGTGGAGACCGGGAGGACGTCGTCGTAGTCTACGACGCGCGCACGTTGGACGTGAAGGGCGAAGTCGAGATTCCGCCGAAGGCCGCAGACACCGGTACCGGACTTGCACTGGTCGGACTGCTCGATGGCGATCGATTCTTGGTCGTACTCAATCAATCTCCGGGATCGTCGGTCTCCGTCGTGGACCTCGAAACACGGCAACTATCCGCCGAGGTCCAGACGGCAGGATGCGCGGCGGTCTTCCCCGCCGGTCCGACCAGATTCGGAATGCTGTGCGGCGACGGGACCGCGATCACCGTACATCTCACCGCGGACGGCAAGCTCGACCACATCGCGCGAAGCGGTTCGTTCTTCGACGTCATCGCCGATCCCATCACGGAAAAGGGAGTTCGCGACGCTTCGACCTGGCGGTTCGCGTCGTTCGGCGGGCAACTATACGAAGTGGACTTCGCGGGAGACGCTCCTGCGCCGAAAGCGCCGTGGCCACTCTTCACCGAGAGCGAACTCAAAAAGGGCTGGCGGATCGGCGGCGCGCAACACCTCGCCTACCACGCCGCGAGCGGACGAATCTACTCCATCGTGCACCAAGGCGGACCTGGTTCTCACAAGGACCCGGGCCCGGAGATTTGGGTATACGATGCGGCCGCTCGAACGAAAACCGACGTGATCGACGCGCCAAATTTGATCGCCGCGTTCCTTGGCCCGCAGGCCGGCTTCGACGCACAGGGGACCGTTGGCAGAATCTTGAATTTCGTTTTGCCGAACATGGGCGTGCACAGCATCGCCGTCACGCGAGACGCAAACCCGCTGCTGTTCGTTCGAAACGCGGACCTCGGCGCAATCGGAGTACTCGACGCGCTAACCGGCGAGCACCTACGGGACATCGAGGACGTGGGCTTGTCGGGCGCACCGTTGGCGGTGCCATGAACGATCCCATCATCGAGTTGTCGTTGTGTCTTGCGCTCACGCTCCTCTTGGGGGGCGCCGCATGGCACAAGTTTGCCGACCAAACTCGCTTCGGCGCGACCCTTCGTGCCTATGAAGTGCTGCCCTCGTGGTCCGTGGCCTCGGCGACTCCGCTCTTGCCGCTGATAGAGGCACTGCTCGCTTTGGCCCTGCTCTACCCGCCTACCCGCCGACCGGCGGCGGTCGGCGCCGTTCTGCTGCTACTGCTGTATACGACCGGGATATCAATCAACCTACTTCGAGGTCGGCGTAACATCGACTGCGGTTGCTTCGCTTCCTCGGCACGAGTGCCTTTGAGTGGTTGGCTCATTGTTCGAAACATGGCCCTGGTCCTCGCGACCTGTGCCCTTCTGCTGCCCGTTCGCTCCCGCCCGCTCGTATGGGTGGACGCGTTGACGCTCACGGCCACCCTTGGCGCGCTGTCACTGCTTTGGGCGGCCGGCCAACGGCTCGCGCAAACTGGCCCTTTGCTACGACGACTCGGAGGTTCTCCATGATCGACGCACTCCTCATCTCCAACGTCGTGCTGTGGATGCTCGTCATCGGTCTCGCGCTCACGGTGCTGGCGCTCACCCGTCAGATCGGACTGCTGCACGAGCGCATTTCGCCAGTCGGCGCGCTGTCCCCCGAAGCAAGTATCAAGGTGGGTGATCCGGCTCCGGAGGTCGCATTGATCGACCTCCACGATCGACCCCTACAGATCGGCGGTCCGTCGCTCGACGAGAGCCGAACGCTCCTGTT
>CAYZDM010000672.1:0-2101 GCA_964476875.1 uncultured Sandaracinaceae bacterium
CAAGTGACCGTGCAGGGTGAGCTCGGCGACGACGGCGTGTTCCTCGCCAACCAGGTGATTCCTCGCTGCCCCTCGAAGTACGAGATGCAGCAGCGGATGGAAGCCGGCGAAGAAATGCCCTACGACCCGGACGCACCGCTTCCCGGTCAGACCTGAGCGCACACGACAAGGCCCGCCTCCGAATGGGAGACGGGCTTCGCGCGTTCTATCGGAGTCGCTCTACAGACCGTCGATCTGTGCGTTCCGCTTTTCGTGGCGCGCTTCTTCCCTCGTCTGGGCGCCGGCCACGTTCTTGAGCTGCTTCTTGTGTAGCGCGATGAGTCTCGCGCGCCTGGCTTCGATCTCTTTCATGCGAGAAGCGTGCTGCTTGTCTTCCTGCTTGTGCAGGCGTTCCTTGCGAGCGGCCAACGCGGCCTCCGCTCTTTCTTCCTGGGCGGCCTTGCGAGCCTCTGCTTTGGCTTGCGCCGCTTCCTTGCGGGCTTGTGCGGCGGCCTTGGCCTCTTCAGCCGACTTCGCGCCTTCCTTCTTGGCCTTCTCGGCTTCCTTGGCTACGTCCTTCTCGGCCTTCTCCCCCTCCTTCTTGGCGTCGTCCTTGGCCTCGTTGCCCTTCTTCTTGGCCGAATCGGCCTCCTTGTTGGCTGCACCCTTGATGTCGTCGCCGGGTGCGGCGCTCGCGCTGATTGGAGTTGCCGCGGACACTCCGAATATCAGGGCCAATGCAATCAATAGTGATCGAACGATTCTCATTCTTTTCCTCCGGTAGGGTGTGGGCCTCGACGAAATCGCCCCCTGCCCACGTTCGTGTCGATCGAACCGTAAGGCCCAAATCGAATACGCCCAAACCGGCCAGAGATTCTTGACCGAGTTGACTAAACAACCGTACAGTGCTGTGCATGAGCGCAGTGGGGGGGCACACAACACACAAAAAGACTGCTTTTCGCAGGGAGTCGGAACCTTGGGCGCGACGGAGAGGCCCGGCCGAGGTGCTCGAGCGATGGCGAAGCAACGGCACTTGGCGAAACGTCGCGTGGAGTCACCGAGTCGAACCGCATGACGCCAACATGGCGCCGATGCCGGAGGGCCTGGCCCCGGGCGTTGCGGGCGCGCTGCGGGAGCGTGGGATCGGCGAGCTCTATAGCCATCAGGCCAAGGCCTTCGAGCTTGCGTCGACCGGGAAACACGTGGTCGTCGCGACGCCGACCGCTTCCGGGAAGAGCCTTTGCTACAACTTGCCGATCCTTCAAGCGCTGGCGGCCGATCCCAGCGCCACCGCGCTCTATCTCTTTCCGACCAAGGCACTCGCCCGCGATCAAGAAGAAGCGTTGCGCGGCCTCATGCGCGACGCCGACTTGAACGTGGGGGCGATCACTTATGATGGCGATACGCCAAACGATGCGCGCAGGGCGGGGAGGCAACGAGCGGGTGTCCTGCTCACCAACCCGGACATGCTCCACGCCGGCATCATGCCGCACCACACCGGGTGGGCGCGGCTCTTTTCGAATCTGAAGTACGTCGTTGTCGACGAGCTGCATACGTATCGTGGCGTGTTCGGATCGCACCTTGCCAACGTCATGCGTCGCTTGCTGCGCATCGCACGTTTTCATGGTTCGTCGCCGACATTTCTGTTCGCTTCCGCGACGATCGGCAATCCACGCGAGCACGCGTCGCGAATCTGCGGAGAGCCCGTCGAGTTGATCGATGAAAGCGGCGCGCCGACGGGGCCCCGGCAATTGGTCGTCTACAATCCTCCGGTCATCAATGCCGAGCTTGGGATGCGTCAGAGCTACATCAAGACAGCGGTTCGGCTAACGCAAGACCTGGTCCGCGCCGGCGTTCCGACGTTGGTCTTTGGCAACTCCCGCAATGGCGTCGAGGTGATGCTCAAGTATCTCCGTGATCGGCTGGCGCGCGATCACATCGACCCTTCGGCGATTCACGCGTATCGCGGCGGCTATCTGCCCCAAACGCGACGTCGAATCGAGGGCGCGCTTCGGGCAGGGGACATCCGCTGTGTCGTGGCGACCAACGCGCTCGAGCTCGGCATCGATATCGGGGCACTCGATGCGGTGGTTTGCGCCGGGTATCCGGGGACGATGGCGGG
>CAYZDM010000673.1:0-2100 GCA_964476875.1 uncultured Sandaracinaceae bacterium
CTGTCGAGGCGATTTCAGATCGAGCTAAGGCCTCAAATTTACTGCGCTATTTGCCAGTCCCCTCTGGCAGCGGAGGTCCCATGCGTCGAGCTGCGCTCCGGCCGTCTCGCAGCCCCGAACACAGCGTGCCCAGAAGGAGTTCGACTGTACCCAGATCCGTCCTTCTTGGTCTTTCCAGTCCGCCTCGAATCGCCTTCAGCAAGGCGAGCGCTCGTTCGACGGCGACCGTTTCTTCCTCGAGCCAGGGCGCGAAATCTTCCAGGGTGTCGCTCCAGGGCAAGGCCAAAGCGGCGTTGGTGACTTCGACCAGCCTGGCGTACGCCGGACTCGCCGAACCGAACGGGTCGCCTGGCACGGGTGGCAGGACTGTGGGCATGGCATTCGGCTCGATGACCACGGCCTGTTGCTTCCCGCGTTGGCAACCGAGCCCCGCGCACAAGAGGACGGTCAGAAAGATCGTAGAAGCGGTTCGCGTCACGGTGCTACTATAACCTGCGATGAGTGGGCGGTTTCCGTTTTCGATCCCCAATGGCTGGTTTCAGATTGCGTATGGCGACGAGCTGGCCCCCGGTGGCGTGCGGCCGCTTCATTACTTCGACCGAGATTTGGTGCTTTTTCGTGCCGACAGCGGAGCGGTTGCCCTGCTCGATGCGTTCTGTCCGCACCTCGGAGCTCACCTCGGGCACGGAGGCGTCGTAGAGGGCGATCGCATCCGCTGCCCGTTTCATGCTTGGGAGTTTGATACGGCGGGTGTCTGTCGCCACGTACCCTACGCCAAGAAGGTGCCGCCCAAAGCGAAGCTCGCCCCGTGGCATTGCGTCGAGCGGAATCAGATCATCTGGGCTTGGCATCACGGCGAGGGGGCGCCTCCGACTTGGGAGATTCCGGAAGTCTCTGAGGTGTCGAGCGACGAGTGGACGAGCCTCGAGCGCCACGCCTGGACAGTGCGCACACACAACCAGGAGATCGGTGAGAACGCCGTCGACCGGGCGCATTTTCGGTACGTGCACGGTGCGACCAAGGTACCCGAATCGGAGCTTCAGCTCGACGGTCACATCCGCCGTGCAGTCCAGCACCTCGACATGGACACCCCTCGCGGTGCCGTGAAGGGCAAGATCACGGTCGAAGCCCACGGGATGGGTTGCACGACCACACGATTCACCGGCATCTGCGAAACGGTCCTGCTGTTGTCGCACACGCCGATCGATGGTGGATGCGTCGATTCGCGTTTCTCGTTCACACAGCGCAAGGCGGACGAGGGAAGCGGCGTCGCAGCGGCGGTGGTAAGCGAAGTCGTTCGGCAGATGAATCAGGACATTCCTATCTGGGAGCACAAGGCGTACCTGCCGAAGCCCATGCTGTGCGACGGTGACGGGCCGATCGCCGAGTATCGCAAGTGGGCGAGCCAGTTTTATTGTTGAGCCGGGACTGCGCTCTCGAGAAAATCGAGGTACCGAGTCGCGATCAGGCCGACGAGCAGCATGTCGTTGTGGTCCATGCGTGGGACTTCGATGTACTGGTCCGCGTGAAAAAGCCTCGCGAGCTCCTTGCCGTGGTGCACGTCGATGAGCGAATCGGCGGCGCCGTGAGCGACGAGCAGCGGGCATGACAGTTGCCCGGCGAAGTCCCTCGTCATGAAGCGGTGCTCAAGCAGGCGGCCCACCGGGAGCCAGCGGTAGTGCTCTTTGGCGAGATCGACGATCGAGGTGAAGGTGGACTCCAGCACCAGGGCACCAGGGTTCTCACGCGCTGCGAGCTGCGCGGCCACACCGCCTCCGAGGCTTCGGCCGTGGATGGCGATGCGGCTTGGGTCGGTGTCGAGTTCGGTGGTGATCCACTGCCAGGCTGCGGTCGCGTCGCGGTGCAGGCCCGTTTCGCTCGGCACCCCAGTGCTGCCTGGATAGCCTCGGTAGTGGATGCCGACGAAGTCCCAGCCCTTGCTGAGGAGAAGGTTCTGAAGCTCGATCTGGGCGAGCAGCGAAGACGCATTGCCGTGGAAATAGAGGACGACTCTGCGAGGATTGGTCTCGACGGCGGCTCGATGCCATCCGTAGAGCGTCTCTCCGTCTTCGGTGGGGATATGAAGCTCGGTGGCGCCGA
>CAYZDM010000674.1:0-2099 GCA_964476875.1 uncultured Sandaracinaceae bacterium
GACGTGTACACCGTGGCTCCCCAAACCGAGCAAAGCGCGAAGAGCCACTCGATCACGCTCCACCATCCGCTTCGCTTCCATGAAGTCTCCGAGCACGTGTGGGCGGTCGACGGCACGCCCGCGGACTGCGTGTACGTCGCGTTCTTTCTGCAAGATCTGTTGCCACGACGGCCAGACCTGGTGGTTTCCGGTATCAACCACGGACCCAATCTCGGCAATGACGTCCACTATTCGGGGACGGTAGCTGCGGCACGCGAAGGTGCGCTTCGGGGCGTTCCCTCGATCGCGTTCTCCAACTCGTCGTCAGACATGGAGGGAGCCGCTCAATACGCAAAGCGGTTCTGCAAGCGGCTCCTTCGAATGACGGTGCCGGAGGGCCCGGCGGTTCTGCTCAACGTGAACTTCCCCTCAGTCCCTCCAAAAGGGGTTCGGGCGACCAGGCTTGGGTTCCGCTTGTACTCCGATGAGGTGGAAGTGCGGGACGACCCGCGAGGCCGCCACTATCTGTGGATAGGCGGTCCCGGTGGCGCGAAGAGCGAGCCCGTCGAAGGCGCGGACACCGAGGCGCTCGACGAGGGGCTGATTTCGGTCACTCCGCTGAGTATCGAATCGACGCATCCGGACCACCTGGGTGTTGCAGCGTTCGTAGCCGGACCGGTCGACGGATGACGGACCAGCGCCTGAGCTTTCTGCGCTCGCGGATTCGCGATGTCCCCGACTTCCCGAAAGAGGGGATCCTGTTCAAGGACATCACGCCGCTGCTCGCGGATGTCGAGGCGTTCCGAGCGTGTATCCAGCTCATGGTCGAGAAGCTCGACGCTGAACCGGTGGATTCGGTCATCGGCATCGAATCGAGAGGCTTCATGTTTGGCGCAGCCTTGGCCGACAAGTTGGGGGTCGGCTTCATCCCCGTTCGGAAGCCGGGCAAGTTGCCTGCCGCCACCTACCGAGCCGAGTACGAGCTCGAGTACGGAAGCGACGCGGTCGAAATCCACCAGGACGCCCTGAGGCCGGGTGATCGCGTGGTGGTCGTCGACGACCTGATCGCGACGGGCGGCACCGCCAAAGCGACGGCAGACCTCGTCCGTCAGTGCGACGCCCAGGTTGCTGCGTTCGTCTTCGTCATCAACCTCGAATTCCTAAACGGTGCCAAACAACTCGCCCCCACCCGAGTCATCACTCTCCTCGACTACTAGAAAAGGGGACAGTCCCATCTTTCGTTTAGGTGTGGCGCAGGGTTTGGGCTAGGTCGCGGGCTCGGGCCACCAAGGCGTCCAGGTCGCCGCCTAGCCAACGGTCACGGATTCGCGCGATCAGCTCTCGACGTTCGGCGGCGAGCCGGGCGTAGAGTTCTACCAGCCCCGCCCATTCGCTGACGGACGCCTCGCGCTTCGCTCGTTCGAGGTCGCCGCTGCGCAGGCAGTTCCGCAATCGCAGCGCCTTTTGGTGCATCGATGCTTCGAAGGACTGGTCGATCTCGCGCATGAGCACATGTACATCGTTGAGGTCGCCGAGGACATCCTGGAGACGTTTGCTTCGCTTGACGACCGATTGCGTGCCGTCCGCGTACGCGCGCACGGGCTCGAGCAGGTAGCGCAGTCGCTTAGCCGTGATGCGCGCATCGTGGAGCTGCTCCGCGTGGTCCATGCTCATGATCTGCCCGAGGTTGACCAAGAGGTCGGTCGCATGGGACTCGGTCAGGTTGGCCAGCGAACGGGCGAACGTCACATGGGGGTGCTCGGCCAACAGGTTGTGCTCGCTGTGCATGATGGCGAGCTGCTCCTCCAGACGTTCGGCAGTTCGTCGAAAGGCTCCGCGCAGCTTGGCGTCCAGATCCTCGGCGCACTTCCGTCGACGTTCGAGCAGAATACCTGACAACCAGTTGAGCCCGGCGAGGTGCTCGGGTGCCAGGTCTCCGTGTTGCTTGGTGAGCCATTCGAGCGCCACCTCGGCTTCGCGGCCACCTCCGGTCGCCTGCTGGATGGCGCGAAGCCTCTTTCGGTCCTTCGCGCGCACGGCCGTTTCGAGCTGCGGACGGTACGCCCGCAGCAGGCTCCTGAGTCTTCGGATCCCCACGCGGAAATCGTGAAGCGCCTCCC
>CAYZDM010000675.1:0-2082 GCA_964476875.1 uncultured Sandaracinaceae bacterium
AGCAGCGCGTGCGGGTTCTCCTCGACCTGAAACCAGAGCGCCGGATCAAGTCGCTTGAACAACGAGGCCGCTTCGGGGTGCCATTGCCACCAGAGGTTGGATGCGATGTCCTGCAACGGTCGCAATTCCTCGGGGAGCGCGTTGTTCACGACGAACGTTCGTGTGTAGGGTGTCGGCGCTTCGCCTTCCTTCGCCGGAGGCTTCACGAATAGGCCGAAGACCCCTGAGCTGTCGGACGACTGCGCCGGCATCGAGGGGACGCTCAAGCGATCCATCGGCATCTCTTTGCGCCGCGCTGCGCCGGCAGCGAGTGCTCGTTCGTGGGCGTCTTCGTAGTGCTCCATGAAGTTGGACCAGTCGGTCAGCGCTGCGCTCCGCAATGAAGCTTCACCGAGCGATTGACGGTCCTCCGGGCTCAAGTCGACAAACTCCAACAACGCTGCCTTCAGTGCGCCGCTCACCTCGTCAAACGCCACGCCTTCGCGCTTCAGCACTCGTACGCCGGTACGCTTGTTGTCCCCTTGCGCCGCCACCCAACGACCGAATCCGGCGCGATCGGTTGTAATCGCCGGAACACCGAAGGCTATCGCTTCGAGTGGGGTGTATCCCCACGGTTCGTAGAAGGATGGAAAGACGCCGAGGTCAGCGCCTGGAAGCAGATCCCAGTACTTGTGCCTGATTAGGGGGTCGGTTCCGTCGAGGTAGATGGGCACGTGGACCACGTGCACGGGTGCGCCTGCATGGTTGTCGAAGCCCAACGCATTCAGCTGATTGGTGATGGGGTCGTTCGCTTCGTCGACGAGGTCGTGCGTACATCGAAGTGGACGTCCGGCTGAGGCGCCGTGGGCTCGATCCCAAAGCTGGCGTTTGGGTTCGGCGTGGCCCGCCGGCAGCATCGCATAGACGATCACGCGTTTGCCGTCGCGAGCTTCGAGGTCGGTGGCGAGGTCGATCGACGCATCGAGGTATACGTCTACCCCCTTGTTGATGTACTCGTAGCGGCCTGCGAGCGCGAAGATCAACGTCTTGTCGCGATCGTAGTGATCGCCAGTAGTGAGTTCGGCTAGTTTGAAGAGTTCTTCACGCGCCCGTTGCCGTTGCTCCGCCGACACAGGGCGCGCCCCGAACCCGTTCGGAAGAACTACATCGGGCCGCCGTTTGAGAAGATGCTCGCACTCGAGGGCGGTAATATCGCTCACTGTCGTGAATACATCCGCTTCCCGGGCCGCGACCGTCTCCATCGAGTGTTTCGAAGAGACGTTCAGCTCCTTGGCCGCAACCTCCGGGTCCACGCTCGAAAGCGACTTGTAGAAATCTGGGTCAGCACGCCGACCGGCGAGTGAGCGCCCAAGCATGGTAGCGTGGGTCGTGAACACCGTTCCGATCTCCGGTGCCGCGGTTTGCAGATGCAGGATGGCCCCAGCTGACATCCACTCATGGGCCTGCACGATCGCGGGTTGCCGCGCCGGCAAGAGAAATCGGTCGCGAATATGCTCGATGATCATCCCCGCACCGTGCGCAAACAGAACCGGATCGTAGTAGTCCCATTCGCCGAACAGCGAATCCAGTCCGTAGGCTTCCCAGTACTTCCCGAGGATCTCATCCTTGCGATCGTAGAGTCGCGACTGATTGATGAGTAGACATCGCGGTTCGCCGGGAACCAACCAACGCCCCATCAACACGCTTACCTCGTGGTCTTCGAGGGATTCCGAGAGGTCAGGGTCCCAGATATCAGGCCGGAACTCGGGTGCGACACCTTCGGACCTCGGGACATCGGGGCCGATCGCGATGTAGCCGTCTTCGCCATGACGCTCCTGCACCTCGGACACGCGGCTCGCCAGAACGGTATGAATACCGCCGACCATGTTGCAGACCTCCCAAGAGATCTCGAAGAATACCGCCTTACTCATAGTCGAACCTGTTGCTCCGCTGGGGCTAGGACAGAGCGGTTCAGGTCTTTCATGACGTTCATGTAGTGAATGAAGGCATCGTAGGGACCCTCGTACGGACTGAAGTAGTCGTGTACCTCGCCATCAGCAGCTGACTTGGTCGCCATGTAGTAGAAGTGGTCCGAGGTCTGCA
>CAYZDM010000676.1:0-2074 GCA_964476875.1 uncultured Sandaracinaceae bacterium
GTGAAGCTCTCGAACAAAGGCCGCTATGGCGTTCGCGCCATCTTCGACATCGCTTTTCATAGCGGTGGCAAGGCCACACAGATCAAGGACATTTCGCGGCGGCAGGCGATCCCTCCTCGGTTTCTCGAGCAGATTTTTCAGGATCTGAAGCGAGCGGGGTTGGTGACTTCCAAGCGCGGGCCCAGAGGCGGCTATGCCCTGGCCATGGATCCAGACGACATCCGACTCGGCGATATCGTGCGGGCACTAGAGGGGCCGATCGTGTTGGCCGGCGCCGACGGGAACGGCGACGCGGACGAGACGAGCCGGGTAGTCACCGAAACGGTCTTCGGGGAGCTTTCCGACAACATTGAGGCGTGCTTCGACGCCTTCACGATCCAAGATCTTTGTGATCGGGGCGACGCCCACGGCGTTCGGCGCGCGCCTCCCCGACGCTACGTGTACTCAATCTGATGCCTGCGCCTGTCGTCGATAGCGTGCTCGATCTCATCGGCGAAACTCCGGTGGTGCGGTTGCGTCGACTTTCGCCCGAAGGCGGGGCCACGGTTTGGGGCAAGTGTGAACACCTCAATCCGGGGGGCTCGGTCAAAGACCGTATCTGCCTCGCCATGATCGAGGCGGCCGAGGCGGAGGGTCGTCTGAAGCCAGGCGACACCATCGTCGAGCCAACGAGCGGCAACACCGGCATTGGTTTGGCGCTGGTGTGTGCACGCAAGGGTTACAAGCTCGTTCTCACGATGCCGGCAAGCATGTCGCTCGAAAGACGGGCGCTGCTCGAAGCGTACGGTGTGGAGATTGTACTCACCGAACCGGACAGAGTAATGGAGGGCGCCTTGGAAGCCGCGCGCCGTCTCGTCCAGGAGCGCGGGGCGTTCATGCCAGAACAATTCTCGAACCCGGCGAACCCAGGTGTTCACAAGCGGACGACCGCGACCGAGTTGCTCCACGCGTTCGAGGGGCAGACAATCGACGCGTTTGTTGCGGCGGTTGGGACCGGAGGGACGGTCAGCGGAGTCGGTGAGGCGCTCAAGGCGCGCAACCAGACGACGCGGGTGATTGCGGTCGAACCTGCTGCTAGCCCCGTCCTGGCGGGCGGCGTCCCAGGCCCCACGAAGATTCAAGGACTCAACGCCGGCTTCGTTCCAGAGAACTACCATCGGAACATTGTGGACGACATCATCGGTGTCAGCGATCGGGACGCTTGGGACACCAAGGTCGACCTCGCGAAAGAGGAGGGACTGCTCCTCGGTATCAGCGCGGGGGCGAACGTCTGGGCGTCCATCGAAGTGGCGAAGCAGCTCGAGCCAGGCCAGAACGTCGTGACGATTCTCTGCGATACGGGCGAACGCTACTTCAGCCTGGGAGCGTACTTCCAATGAGCGCTTCACAGCGGCTTCTCGTCGTCGGGGCGGGGGGGCTTGGGTCTCCCTTGCTTCGACTGATCGCAACGAGCGGTGTCGCCCATGTCACCGTAGTCGATGACGACGTCGTCGAGGAGAGCAACCTCCACCGGCAGACCCTCTACACGAGTGACGACGTCGGTGAGTCGAAGACCGAGCGAACTGCGCGCGCGGTTCGAGAGTTGGCCCCTCGGATGTCGGTCGACGCGATCGAGGGCCGATTCGTTCCTGGCACGGCGATGGAACTGCTCTCGCGCCACACCCTCGTCGTCGAAGGGGCTGATAACCTGGCCACGAAGTTTCTCGTCGCCGATGCCGCCCGCCTTTCAGGGGTGCCGGCGGTTCAGGCAGGTGCGATCCGCTGGGCGGGCTGGGCTTTTTGCGCCCTCCCCGATTCGGCGTGTCTTCGTTGCCTATTTGAGGACATTCCGAGAGATCGAGTCGAGACCTGCGCTGAGGCGGGCGTGGTGGGGCCGGTCGTCGGCGTGCTCGGCGGCCTCGAGGCGGCCCTGGTTTTTCGCTTGCTCCAGGGCGACCGCCCAGGTGGCGAGCTTTGGCACTATGACGCGCTCAAAGGTGCGCTTCGCAAGACGTTCGTGCGTCGCCGAAGTGATTGTCCCCTGTGCGCCGGAGAGATTCAGGACTTGCGGATGGAGCGGTACACGGCGGCTTGC